>JAIMAT010000001.1 GCA_023511835.1 Bacillota bacterium
CGGCGGCGGCCTCTCGCTCCTCTCCGGGCCGCTGATCCGCCAGCTGACCCAGCTGGTGGAGGCTCTGCCCGGCTGGGTGGCGCGGGCGCAGCGCGAGCTCCCCCAGTGGCTCGACTTCCTGGCGCGCCAGGGGATCGTCATCGACGCGCGCACCCTGCAGGGCGAGCTGCTCAGCCGCCTGCAGAGCAGCGCCTCGGCCATCCTCTCGGCCACCGGCGCCGTGGCCAGCGCGATCAGCTCCGCCGTGGCCAACATCGTCCTGACGCTGGTGCTGATGGTCTACTGGCTGCTTTACGGCGAGCGGATCTGGCAGGGGTTTCTGCTCCGCCTCCCCCGCCGCGGGCAGCCGCTGGCGCGGCTGGTGGCGGCCGAGGCGAGCCGCGCCCTGGGCGGCTACTTCCGGGGGCAGGTGACGCTGGCGCTGATCATCGGGCTCCTGCACGGCGTGGGCGCCTGGGCGCTGGGGCTGCCCTATTCGGCCATCATCGGCGTCCTGGGCGGCCTCTTCGAGCTGGTGCCCATGTTCGGCGCCGTGCTGGGCGCCATCCCTGGCCTCCTGGTGGCGCTCCTCCAGCCGCAGCCCTTCCCCCTGACGCTCTGGGTGGCGCTCTACTTCCTGCTGGTCCAGCAGCTGGAGGGGAACCTGCTGGCGCCGCGCATCACCGGCCACGCCGTAGGCGTCCACCCGCTGACGGCGCTCATCGCCCTGACCGCCGGCTTCGAGGTGGCCGGCCTGCTGGGCGGCCTGGTGGCCGTCCCCCTGGTGGGCATGGTCGCCTCGGTCCTGCGCAACCTGGGCCCCGCCGTGGAGGCGCTGCGCCGCGGCGGCGAACCGACGCCGCCGCTGCCGCCCACGCCCCCGCCCGACGCCGGGGACGGGGAGGGCTCCGCCGGGCGTGGCGGCTCCGCGGGGCCGGGCAGGGCCTCGCCACCGGAGGCCGACGGCAAGGGCCGCATGCCGGTCCCGCCGGCGGAGGCCGAGCCCGAGCTGCCCAGGCGCAGGCCGCTCCGGCCGCGCCCGCCGGGCGCCTAGCGGGGGGCCGCCCGGCCCGCTTCTCCGGCCTCTCCCTGCGCGGCCGCCACCGCCTTCTCCAGCGCGTTCCAGGCCAGCGTGGCACACTTGACGCGCACCGGGAACTGGCGGACCCCCTCCAGGGCGAGCAGGTCGCCGTCCTCGGGCGTCAGCTCGGCCTCGCCGCGGAGCATGGCCTTGAAGCGCCCCGCCAGCGCCAACGCCTCCGCGGCCGGCTTCCCCTTGACGCTCTCGGTCATGATGGAGGCCGAGGCCTGGCTGATGGAGCAGCCCTGCCCCAGGAAGCGGACCTCCGCGATCCGCCCCGCCTCGTCCAGGCGGAGCGAGAGACGGATGGTGTCGCCGCAGCTGGGGTTGCGCAGGTCGACCGCCGGGCCGCCCCCCTCCACCACCCCCCGGTTGCGGGGGTGGGTGTAGTGGTCCAGCAGCACCGCCTTGTACAGCTCATCCAAGGAGGACATGACGGAAGTACTCTCGCGCCTCCTCCAGCGCCTCGGCCAGGATGTCGATCTCCCCCGGCAGCGTGTAGATGTAGAAGCTGGCGCGCGCCGTCGAGGGAACGTCGAGCCAGCGCATCAGCGGCTGGGCGCAGTGGTGGCCCGCCCGCACCGCCACCGCGCGCTGGTCCAGGATCATGGAGAGGTCGTGCGGGTGGACCGAGAGCAGGTTGAAGGTGACCACCCCGGCGTGCTCCTTGGCGGGCGGCCGAGGCCCGTAGATGCGCAGCCCTTCGATCCGCTCCAGGCGCTCATAGGCGTAGAGCGTCAGCTCGCGCTCGTGGGCGGCCACCGCCTCCATGCCCAGCCCCTCCAGGTACTCCACCGCCGCCTCCAGCCCGATGGCGCCGGCCACGTTGGGGGTGCCCGCCTCGAACTTCCAGGGCAGCTCGTTCCAGGTGGAGTGATCGGGGTAGACCTCGCCGATCATCTCGCCCCCGCCAAAGAGCGGCTCGGTCGCCTCCAGGATCTCCGGCCGCGCCCAGAGCGCGCCGATGCCCATGGGGCCGAGCATCTTGTGGCCCGAGAAGGCGAGGAAGTCGCAGCCCAGCGCGCCCACGTCCACCGGCATGTGCGGGACGCTCTGCGCGCCGTCCACCAGCACCAGCGCCCCGGCCCGGTGCGCCTCGGCGCAGATGGCGTCCACGGGGTTGACCGTCCCCAGCACGTTGGAGACGTGCGTCACCGCCACCAGCCGCGTCCTCCGCCCCAGCTTCTGCCGGAAGTCGGCCCAGTCCAGCTCGCCGTCGGGTGTCAGGCGGACCCAGACCAGCGAGGCACCGCGCTCCCGGGCGACCAGCTGCCAGGGGACGATGTTGGAGTGGTGCTCCATCTCGGTCAGGAGGATCTCGTCGCCCGGGCGCAGGTTCTGCCGGGCCCACCCCTGCGCCACCAGGTTGATGGCCTCCGTGGTGTTGCGCACGAAGACCAGCCCGCGCGGGTCGGAGGCGCCCACGAAGCGGGCGACGTGCGCCCGTGCCCGCTCGTAGGCGGCGGTCGCCTCCTCGCCCAGCGTGTGGATGGCCCGGTGGACGTTGGCGTTGAACTCGCGGTAGTAGCGGTCGACGGCGGCCAGGACCGCCTCCGGCTTCTGCGAGGTGGCGGCCGAGTCCAGGTAGACGAGCTCGCGCCCGTTCACCTGGCGCCGCAGGATGGGGAAGTCCCGGCGGATGCGCTGGACGTCCAGCCCCATGCTCATCCCAGCTTCCTGTGGATGGATCGCTCGAAGCTCTCGCGCAGGGCGCCCTCGGGCAGCCGTTCCAGGAGCGGCTGGAAGTAGCCCGAGACCACCAGCCGGCGCGCCTCCTCCGGCGGGATGCCGCGGCTCTCCAGGTAGAAGAGCTGCTCCTCGTCCACCTTGCCCGCCGCGGCGGCGTGGCCCGCCTGGACCTCGTTCTCGTCGATGACCAGGCTGGGGATGGCGTCACCGCGGGCCGCGGGGCTCATCAGGAGCGTCCCCTCGCGCTGGTAGGCGCTGGCCGACTTCGCACCGCGCAGGATATGCGTCAGGCCGCGGAAGATGGAGCGCGCCTCGTCGAAGAGAACCCCCCGGACGGCCATCTCGCTGCTGGTGCGGCGCCCCCGGTGGACCATCTCGCCCGGGAAGTCCAGGTGCTGCCCTCCCCGGCCCAGGAAGGCCAGCGCCGCCCGCGAGACGGCGCCCTCGCCCAGCAGCTCCGAGCGGAAGCCCGAGCGGCTGAGGCGTGCGCCGAACTCGCCCAGGATCCACTCCACCGAGCTGCCGGCGGCCAGTCGCGCCCGCCGCCGCGCGAAGCCGAAGACGCCCTCGCCCAGGAGCTGAAGGCCGACGAAGCGGAGCCGGGCGTGCTCGCCCGCATAGACCTCTACCCCGTGCAGGTGGACGCCCGGCCGCTCCCCCGCCCCGCGGCCGGCCGCCACAACCACCACCGTCGCCTCCGCTTCGGGCTCCAGGACGATGACGCTGTGGGCGACCGCACCCGCCTCGGTGTGCTCGAGCCAGGCAAGGTAGAGCAGGGGCTGCGCCGCTCGGAGGCCACGCGGCACGTGCAGGTAGAAGCCGCCGCTCCAGGCGGCCCGCTCCAGCAAGTCCAGCTTGCTCTCCTCGCTCCACGCCTCGCCGAAGAGACGGGGGCGGAGCTCCTCGCCGCCCTCGGCCACCGCCTCCGCCAGCGGCAGGAAGCGCACCCCCGCGGGCGCCCCGGGACCGGGCGCGGCCTCCACCCTCCCGTCGCGCTCCCGCAGGAGCGCCGCCTCGCCGCGCCCGGCCGCCTCGGCCAGCGGTGCCAGCTCCTCCGGCAGCCCCGCCTCCGCAGGCGTGCCGGCCGGCGGCGCCAGCGGCTCCAGGCCGTCCAGCGAGAGGCCCAGCGCGGCCAGGTTGGTCTCGCGCCAGCCCTCGGCGTTGGCCGCCGGCAGCTCGCTGGCCAGGTAGCGCTCCCAGGCCCGGAGGCGCTCCTCCAGGAGCCACTCCGGCTCGCCCCGCCCGGCCAGGCGGCGTGCGAAGGCCTCGGCGTCGAGGGGCGCCCTCTCCTCGGCGCGAAGGCTCATGCCCGCCCCTCCTCCGCGCCCGCCCCGCCCTCGGCCGCGGGCGTCGCGTACTGCTCCTCGATCCAGCCGTAACCCCGCTCCTCCAGCCGGTCGGCCAGCTCGCGACCGCCCGAGAGGACGATGCGTCCGTCCACCATGACGTGGACCACGTCGGGTTCGATGTAGCGCAGGATGCGCTGGTAGTGGGTGATCAGGAGGATCCCCAGCTGCGGGCCGCGCAGCGCGTTGACCCCCTGCGAGACGATGCGCAGCGCGTCGATGTCCAGGCCCGAGTCGGTCTCGTCCAGGATGGCGATCTTGGGCTCGAGCAGCGCCATCTGCAGGATCTCGTTGCGCTTCTTCTCGCCGCCGGAGAAGCCCTCGTTCAGGTAGCGGTTGGCGAAGCTGGGGTCCATCTCCAGCTGGCGCATCTTCTCCTGCAGCAGGCGGTAGAACTCCATCACCGTGTAGGGCTTCTCCCGGCGGGCGTTGACCGCCGTGCGCAGGAAGTTGACGTTGGTGACGCCGGGCACCTCGGTGGGATACTGGAAAGCCAGAAAGAGGCCCGCCCGCGCCCGCTGGTCCGGGCGCATGGCGAGCAGGTCCTCGCCGTCCAGGAGCGCCTCGCCGCGGGTCACCCGGTAGGACGGGTGACCGGCCAGCGCCTCGGCCAGCGTGCTCTTGCCCGCCCCGTTGGGGCCCATGACGGCGTGTACCTCCCCGCCCCGCACCGTCAGGGTGACGCCCTTCAGGATCGCCTTCTCCTCGACGCTGACGTGCAGGTCGCGGATCTCGAGCGTCGGCAATGGCTCCAACCCCTCGAACCGGAAGTAAATCCGACTGCGTGAGTAGGATTTCACCGGCTAGGATACCACAGCCCGGCCCGCCGGCAAATCCCCGGCCCGATGGCCCTCCGGCGCTCCCGTGCCGACCCTCTAGGGGTCGACGCGGTGCAGTTCGCGCGGCAGACGGCTGAGCACGCGCGCACCCTCGTCGCCCACCTCCACGATCTCCTCCAACCGGATCCCCCAGCGACCGGGCAGGTAGACGCCCGGCTCCACCGAGAAGAACATGCCCGGCTCCAGGCGGGTCCGGCTCTGGCGGTGGATCCAGGGCGCCTCGTGGGTGGCCAGGCCGATGCCGTGCCCCAGCCGGTGGGTGAAGTAGGGCCCGTAGCCCGCCTCCTCGATGACGCGGCGGGCGGCCAGATCGACCTCGGCCGCCACCGCCCCCGGCCGGATGGCGGCCAACGCCGCCTGCACCGCCGCCTCGACGACGGCGTGGACGCGGAGCACTTCGGGCTCCGGCTCGCCCAGGACGGCCACCCGCGTCAAGTCGGAGCAGTAGCCGTCCAGCGTGGCGCCGATGTCCATCACCACCGGCTCGCCGGGCGCCACGGGGCGGGAAGAGGTGTGGTGGTGCGGAAGCGCGCCGTTGGGCCCGGCGGCCACCAGGGCGAAGTCGACGCGCTCGGCGCCGCCTTCCTGGAAGGCGCGCAGGATGGCGGCCGCCACCTGACGCTCGCTCGCCCCGGGTCGGAGCGCCGCCCAGCCCGCCTCCATGGCCGCGTCGGCCAGGGAGGCCGAGCGCCTGAGGCGCCCGGCCTCCTCCGCGTCCTTCACCGCCCGGAAGGGCTCCAGCGCCGGTCCCAGGTCGACGAACTCGCCGCCCAGGCGGCGCAGCACCGGCAGCAGCGTCGCCGCCGGCATGCTCCCGTCCACCGCCACCCGCTTGGTCCGGTGGATGCCCATGCGCCGGAGGAAGTCGCCGACACGGGTGCCGGCGTCCTGCTCGTCGGTCCAGACCTCCCAGGTCAGCCCCCTCTCCCCTGGCTCGCCCAGCGCCTCGCGGAACTGCCGCTCGTTCAGCTGCGGGACGAAGAGCCCCGTCCCGGCGTGGGTGATGGCGAGCAGGCAGGGCCGCTCGTCGATGACGGGCGAGAAGCCGAGGAGATAGCGCATGGTGTCGCCCGGCGCCACCAGCACCGCGTCGGCGCCCAGCCGGCGCAGCGCCTGGCGGCCCGCCTCGAGCCGCAGCACGACCGTTCCCCTCCTTCGTCAGCGCAGCGAGTAGCCGCCGTCCACCACCAGCACCTGGCCGCGGACCATCTCGGCCTCGTCCGAGCAAAGCCAGGCGACCGCGGCCGCGATATCCTCGGGCCGCAGGATCCGGCCCGCCGGCGTCTCGCGCTCCGCCGACTCCAGCAGCTCCTCCCGGTTGGGGAAGTGGCGGATGGCGTCGGTATCGACCACGCTTCCCGAGACGGCGTTGACGGCGATGCCCCAGGGGGCCAGGTCGACCGCCAGGTAGCGGGTCAGCGCCTCCAGCGCCGCCTTGGAGACGCCCACCGCCACATAGAAGGGGATGACCCGGTGCGAGCCCAGGCTGGTGATGTTGACGATCCGCCCGCCGCCGGCCTTCCGCATCAGCGGTGCCGCCGCCTGCGAGCAGAGGAAGGCGCCGCGGGCATTGATGTTCATCGTCCAGTCCCAGCCCTTGGCGTCCAGCTCCATCACCGGGTGGAGCGAGCCGGAGGCGGCGTTGTTGACCAGGATGTCCAGGCGGCCGAAGACCGCCTCCAGCTCCTCGAACATGGCCCGCACCCGCTCGGGCTCGCCCACGTGCGCCTTGACCAGGTGCGCCCGCCGCCCCATGGCCTCCACCTGCCGCGCCGTCTCCTCGGCCGCGGAGCGGTTGCGGAAGAAGTTGATGGCCACGTCGGCACCCTCTGCCGCCAGGCGGAGCGTGATCGCCCGCCCGATGCCGCGCGAACCGCCGGTGACCAGCGCCACCTTGCCTGCAAAACGGCCCTCAGAACGGCCCTCGCCCATGCGTAACCCCCCGCTGGCGGGCCGCCCCGGGAAGGGGCGGCCCGCGGACTCCGTCTCTCTCGATTCCGCGCCCGGCGGCGACTTCCTGGGAGGAGGCCGCCGGTCGGCCCGTGCCGGGCGCCGGGCGCCGCGCGCCGCCCGCGTTGCCCGGAGCGGCCCGCGCCGGCTATCTTGCCGGCGGGGGGATGGCGCCATGGCGGCGAGGGAGCACGGGGGGGCGGCGGCGCGGCGGGTGGCCGTGGTCACCGGCAGCGCCAGCGGCATCGGCGCCTTCGTGGCGCGGGCGCTGGCCGAGGCCGGCTTCGACGTGGGCGTCCACTGGCGGCAGAGCCGCGCGCGCGCCGAGGCGCTGGCCCGCTCCATCGAGGCGCTGGGGCGCCGGGCGCTGGCCGCGCCGGCGGACGTCTCGCGGCGCGAGGAGGTGGAGGCGCTCTTCGACCGGTACCTGGAGTTCTTCGGGCGCGTCGACGTCCTGGTCAACGCCGCCGGCCCCTTCACCTTCGAGGAGCGGCCGCTGACCGCGACCAGCCCCGAGGAGTGGCGGGAGATGATCGACGGCAACCTCTCCAGCGTCTACTGGGCGGTCCGCCGCGTCCTGCCCGGCATGCGCGAGCGGCGCTGGGGACGGATCATCAACTTCGGCATGACCGGCTCGGGCGCGGCCAACTCCTACGTGCGCGCCACCGCCTACGCGGCGGCCAAGAGCGGCCTGGCCTCGCTCACCCGCTCGCTGGCGCGGAGCGAGGCGCCCTACGGCATCACCGTCAACATGCTCTCCCCGGGGCTGATCCGGCCGGCCTGGAAAGAACGGCGCATCGCCGAGGCGCTGGGCGCCCGCGACGAGGCGATCCCCGCCGGCCGCCCGGGGACCGGCGAGGACCTGGCGCGGGTCGTCCTCTTTCTCTGCGAGGAAGCCTCGGACTACCTGACGGGCAACGTCATCGAGGTGACCGGCGGCTGGCAGCCGGGGCCCTAGCCCCCGCCTAGGTGCCCGGGGCGAAGCGCGCGCGCAGCCGGCTGAGCCGCTCCATGGCCTCCTCCTCGGCCTCCCGGGCGCGGTGCGCCCACTCGCCGCCCTCCTCCGCCTTCAGCCGGATGTTGGCGGCCGTGCGCACCTCCATCTCGTCCAGGAAGTCGCCGATCTCCGCGCGCGTGTAGCTCCCCCACTCGCCGCCCGCCACCCGCTCCAGGAACTCCTCCAGGTCGAGCGGCTCTTCCATGGCCAGCTCCGCGTAGAGCTCGTCCAGCGAACGGCGCCCCTCCATGCTCCGCCCCCCTCCGCTCAGCTCCACCCGTCGGCGCGCAGAAGGCGCAGCGCCTCGCCGCGGGTCGCCTCCTGCTCGGCGAAGACACCGCGCACGGCCGAGGTGACGGTCACCGACCCGGGCTTGCGGATGCCCCGCATGGTCATGCAGAGATGCTCCGCCTCCACCACCACCAGGACGCCCTTGGGGTGCAGCTTCCTCTCGATGACCTCCGCCACCTGGGCGGTCAGGCGCTCCTGCAGCTGCGGGCGGCGGGCGGCCGACTCCACCACCCGCGCCAGCTTGGAGATGCCCGTGATCAGCCCTGCGGACGGGATATAGGCCACGTGCGCCCTGCCCCGGAAGGGGAGCAGGTGGTGTTCGCACATCGAGTAGAACGGGATGTCGCGGACGATGACCAGGTCGTCCCGCTCCACGTGGAAGAAGCTGGTCATCTCCTCCGCGGGGTCCCGGCCCACGTCGCTGAAGAGCTCCGCGTAGGCGTCGGCCACGCGGCGGGGGGTCTCCAGGAGTCCCTCGCGCGCGGGATCCTCGCCGATGGCCTCCAGGATCTCGCGCACCGCGCGCTCGATCCGGGCCCGGTCCACCTCCATCGCGACCCCTCCTCACGGGACTCGTACCAGTTTAGGAAGCCGCCCCCGCGGAAGCAAACTGGTATCCTCATCCCGGGGGGTGGTGCTTTGGAAGGCTCTCCCGACGCCGTCGACGCCTCCCTGGTGGGCCGCGAGTCGGCGCCCCGCCGCGTGCGCGTCGATCCCGAGGCGGTCCGCCGCTTCGCCGCGGCGCTGGGCGACCCACGCGGCGAGGAGCCGGGCTGGGTGCCGCCGACCTTCCCTATCGTCTTCGCCCTCCTGCAGGATCCCGTGCCGGGCCTCTCCCTCGACCTGCGCCGAGTCCTGCACGGTGAGCAGTCCTTCACCTACGCGAGGCCGCTCCGCCGCGGAGAGGAGCTGGAGGTGCGCACGCGGGTGGCCGGGGTCCGCCAGCGGCAGGGCTCGCAGGGCGTGCTGCGCTTCGTCGACCTGGAGACCATCGGCCGGGAGCCGGGCGGGGACGAGGTCTTCCGCGCCCTCAGCACCCTGGTGCTGCGCCCGCTGCCGGCGGCGGGGGGAGAGGCCCGGTGAGCGTGGAGTGGGAGAGGCTGGAGGTCGGGCGGGAGCTGCCGCCCGTGGAGGCCGGGCCGGTCAGCCGGAGCCAGCTGGCCGCCTACGCCGAGGCCTCCGGCGATCGCAACCCCATCCACCTGGACGACGAGGTGGCGCGCGCCTACGGCCTGGAAGGCGTCATCATCCACGGCATGCTGGGGATGGGCCTCCTGGGCCGCGCCCTGGGGGAGTGGCTGGGCGGGGCGGGCTGGGTCCGCTCCTTCGAGGTCCGCTTCGCGCGCATGATCCGGCCCGGGGTGCCGTTGACGGCGCGGGGACGGGTGACCGCCCTGCGCGGTGGCCAGGCGGAACTGGAGCTCTGGCTCGATCCCGGCGACGGCAGCCGGCCGACGCGCGGCCGGGCGGTGGTGGAGCTGGAGCGCGCCCGGTCCGCCGGGGGAGCGGCTTGACATCCCCGCGGAGATCCTGTTAGCTAGGGGTTGCTAATCGAAAGTCGCTATTGATTAGCAGCGGGTATTTGGTGGTGTTGACTGTGTGGTCCGAAAGCGTCGTGGAAGCGCTGCGGGAGTCGGGCCGCCGGCTCACGCCCCAGCGGCAGGCCGTGCTGGAGGCGCTGGAGCGGAGCCGCGGGCTGCACCCGGCGGCGCCGCAGGTGGCGGAGATGGTCCGCAGCCGCCAGCCCATGGTCTCCGAGGCGACGGTCTACAAGATCCTCGCCGAGCTGGTGGAGCTGGGGCTCCTCTCCGCCGTCGACCTCCACGACGGCCGGCTCCACTACGACCTGAACACCACCCCCCACGCCCACGCCGTCTGCCGCCGCTGCGGCCGCATCGACGACGTCCCGGTCGCGCACGCCGGGGCCGGGCAGGCGTCGCACCTGCTCGCCGGCCTGCCGCCCCTTCCTGCGGGCTTCCGCCTGGAGGGCGTGGAGCTGGTGCTGCGCGGTCTCTGCGCGGAGTGCGCGGGCTCCGGGGCGGAGCCGGAGGCGGGCGCGGAAGGTGGCGCCGGCGCGGAGCGGTGAAACTCTCCGAGGAGGTGTCCCGAACATGCCCAAGCTGGAGGGCACAAAGACCCTGGAGAACCTGAAGGCCGGCTTCGCCGGCGAGTCGCAGGCCAACCGGCGCTACCTGTACTTCGCGCGCCAGGCGGACATCGAGGGCCATCCGGACGTGGCCGGCCTCTTCCGCGACGTGGCGGAGGGCGAGACGGGCCATGCCTTCGGCCACTTCGACTTCCTCAAGGAGTGGGGCGACCCGGTGACCGGCGTGAAGGTGGGCACCACCGAGGAGAACCTCCACTCGGCCATCGAGGGCGAGACGTACGAGTACACGGAGATGTACCCCGGCTTCGCCCGCACGGCCCGCGAGGAGGGCTTCGACGAGATCGCGGACTGGTTCGAGACCCTGGCCCGGGCGGAGAAGTCGCACGCCAACCGCTTCCAGAAGGGCCTGGAGATGCTGAAGCAGGCCTGAGAGAGCGCCGGGCGGAAGGCGGGGCGGCCCCCGGGCCGCCCCGCCCGGCAGAGCGAGACCGGCGCCCGGCGCCGGTCCGGAGGGAGGCGATGGCGTGGGCGAGGAGACGGCGGCCCGCCTGCCCGGTCCGGGCGAGGCGGCCTTCTGGGAGGCGTCGGCGGTCCGCGCCGAGATGGAGCGGGTCTTCGACATCTGCAACGGCTGCCGCCTCTGCTACAACCTCTGCCCCTCGTTCACCACGCTCCTCGACCGCATCGACGAGAAGGGCGACGGCGACCTGAGCGCCCTCGAGCCGTCCGACTACGACGAGTTCGTCGACCTCTGCTACGAGTGCCACCTCTGCTACCCCAAGTGCCCCTATACGCCGCCCCACCGCTACGCCATCGACGTGCCGCGCATCGTCCTCTGGGCGCGCGCGGTGCGGGCGAAGGAGCAGGGGGTGACGCGGCAGGACCGCTTCCTGGGCGACACCGACCGGCTGGGACGCCTGGGCAGCCGGCTGGCGCCGGTGGTCAACGCGCTCAACCGCAACCCGGCGGTTCGCGGGCTGATGGAGCGCCAGCTGGGCGTCTCGCGCCAGGCGCTGCTGCCGGAGTACCGGCGCCCCTTCCACCTCTGGTGGGAGCGGCACCGCCCGGACGACCCGCCGGAGCGCGGCGGGAGCCGGCCGGTGGCGGAGCCGGGCGAAAACGGCCGCGTCGTCCTCTTCGCCACCTGCACGGTGGAGTACAACGAGCCCGAGACCGGCGTGGCCGCGGTCCAGGTGCTGGAGCACAGCGGCGTGGAGGTGCGCCTCACGCCCCAGCGTTGCTGCGGCATGCCCTTCCTGGACGGCGGCGACGTGGAGAGCGCCAGGCGGAACGCCGAGTACAACGTGGCCCAGCTGGAGCCCTGGGTGCGGCAGGGCTACCGCGTGGTGGCGCCGGGGCCGACCTGCAGCTACACGCTCAAGCAGGAGGTGCCCTGGCTGCTGGGAACGGAGGAGGCGCGGCGCGTGGCCGAGGCCACCTCCGACCTGGGCGAGTACCTGATGGAGCTCCATCGCGAGGGCAAGCTGGCCACCGACTTCCGCAGCTCCCCGGTAAGGGTGGTCTACCACCTGCCCTGTCACCTGAAAGTGCAGAACATCGGGTACAAGTCGCGCGACCTGCTGCGCCTGGCCGGCGCCGAGGTGACCCTGGTGGAGCGCTGCTCGGGCATCGACGGCACCTGGGGGCTGAAGGCGCAGTACCGCGACCTCTCCATGAAGGTGGCACGCCCGCTGCTGCGCCGCGTGGAGGAGGAGCCCGAGGCGGTGGTGGCCGGCGACTGCCCGCTCGCCGGCCTGCGCGTCCGGGAGGGGACGGGCCGCGAGCTGCGCCACCCGGTCCGGCTGCTGGCCGAGGCCTACGGGCTCTCCGGCGGCGAGCCGCCCGCGGGCGGCGGGAGGCCGGGGACGGGCAACCGGGCCGCCGGCGGGGGAGACTGAGGGCGGCAGCAAGGCGGGGAGAAGACGGAGAGGAGGCGAGATCCCTTCGATGCGACCGCTGACCATGGAGGACATCCAGCCCCTGGACGAATACCTCAAGGTGCGCGACGAGCGGCGCCGCGAGGCCATCGCGCTGCGCCGCCGGCGCCGCGTCACCCTGGGCGACCGGCTCTCCCTGGGCTTCGAGAACCGCGAGACGCTGGCCTACCAGATCCAGGAGATGATGCGCGCCGAGCGCATGCGCGACGCGGCCAAGATCCAGGAGGAGATCGACACCTACAACCAGCTGATCCCGGACCGCGACGAGCTGAGCGCCACGCTCTTCATCGAGATCCCCGACCAGTCGCTCATCCGCCAGGAGCTCCACCGCTTCGCCGGCATCGAGGAGACAGTCTACCTCGTGTTGCCCGACGGCCGGCGCGTGCAGGGCGAGCCGGACGAGCACCGCAGCAAGGAGCGGCGCGGGGAGGAGACCACGGCCAGTGTCCACTACCTGCGTTTCCACCTGGGCGAGGAGGGCACGCGCGCCTTCCTGGAGGGGAAGGGGCGGGTAGCGGTGGAGATCGATCACCCCAACTACCGCGAACGGGCGGTGCTGGACGGCGAGACGTGGGAGTCGCTGGCCGGCGACCTGCGCCAGCCCTGAGCTGCGGGCCGGGGATGCGCCGGCCTCCTCAGTCCAGGCGCCGGCCCGCGCCCAGCGCCGTCGCCTTGCGGTAGACGCGGGCGGCCGTGGCCACGTCCTCCAGGCCCAGCCCCAGCGACTCGAAGAGGGTGACGGCCTCGGCGGAAGGGCGCCCGCTGGCCCGCCCGGCCAGGATGTCGGCCAGCTCGACGACGCGCTTCCAGCCGTCGCCGTCGGGGCCGAAGGCGCGCAGGAAGTCGCCGGCCTCGCGGCGGGCCTGTTCCAGGTCGTCGACGGCCACCACGGCCGCGCGCTCCAGCGCCTCCGCGTCCACCTCCGCGTGGTCCGCCCGGTTGGAGCCGACGGCGTTGACGTGGGCGCCCGGCTTCAGCCAGCGGCCCAGGAGCACGGGATCGACGGCGGTGGTGGCGGTGACCACCACGTCGGCTCCGCGGACGGCAGCCTCGGCGCTCTCCTCGGCCACCGCCTCGACGCCGTGACGCTCGCGCACCTCCGCCGCCATCCGCTCCCGCCGGTCGGCGCTGGGCGAGTAGATGCGCACCATGCGGATGGGGCGGACGGCGAGGACGGCCTCGACCTGGGAGCGCGCCTGCCAGCCCGCGCCCAGCACGGCCAGCTGGTCGGCCTCGGGGCGGGCCATGAGGCGGGTGGCCAGGCCCGAGGCGGCGCCGGTGCGCATCTGCCCGAGCCGGTCGGCCTCGAGGACGGCCAGGAGCTCGGCGCTCCGCGCGTCGAAGAGCAGGACGACGAACTGGCTGCCGCCGCCGCCGCTGGCGTAGGCCTTGAGGCCCATGACGCCGCCGTCCGGAAGGGAGGCGGGCATGACGCTGAGCACGGTGCCGTCGCCGCGCAGGCGCTCGCGGCTGCGGTGGTCCGCCCGCCGCTCCGCCTTGGCGCGGAAGGCCTCTTCCACCGCCTGGAGGGCGTCCTCCATGGTGAGGATCTCCGTCACCTCGCGCTCGGTGAGGTAGATGGCCACGCCCACCGCCTCCTCCGGGAAGGGAAGTTGGCGCTCAGCGGGGTGCTTCCTGCCGCGACAAGGATTCGTCCCAGCCGACGACTCTTGCGCCCCGCGGCCGCGGGGCGGGCGGCGCCGGTTTGCAGGTGGCTGGGAGGAAGGACCATAATGGATTCCGGGCAATCGACGCTTTCCCCTGCGCAATCTGGCGCGGGGGAGGCCGCCAGGTAGAGTGCACAGACCGGTGAGGAGGGATGCGCGTTGCCGCGCAAGTTCAAAGAGCAGCTGAAGCCCCAGGAGCTGGACGGGCTCTCCAAGCAACAGATCGACCAGCACTTCGACGTCCTCTACAAGGGCTACGTCAACAAGACCAACGAGATCGAGGAGAAGATGAAAAGCGTCAACCTGGACGAGGCCAACGCCACCTACAGCCTCGTCCGGGAGCTGAAGAAGGAAGAGGTCTTCGCCACCAACGGTGCCCGCCTTCACGAGGGCTACTTCGGGAACCTGAAGAAGGGCTCGGCGCAGCCCGGCGGCCCCATCCTCCAGCTGATCAGCGAGGACTTCGGCTCCTTCGAGAACTGGCAGAAGGAGTTCATGGCCCTGGGCATGGCGGCCCGCGGCTGGGTGGTGCTCGCCTTCGACTGGGACGACGGCCGGCTGCACAACTACCTGACCGACATCCACTCGGAGGGCGTCTGGGACGCCTCCCCCCTGCTGGTCCTGGACGTCTACGAGCACGCCTACTTCATCGACTACGGCACCGCGCGGAAGGAGTACCTCAACGCCTTCATGCGCAACATCGACTGGGACGTGGTCAACCGGCGGGTCGAGAAGCTGAACGTGATGGCGCACCGCCAGGGGCGCGGCGAAGACTGGCGCTGAACTCCTCCCGGCGATCGCGCGAGGAAGCCCTCCCCCGGGGGCTTCCTCATCTCTTCCGGAGCCACTCCCGCAACGCCTCTCCCGTGCTCTCGAAGGCCAGCTCCGCCCAGGGGATCTCCTCCGGCAGGAAGGCCCGCACCTCCAGCGTCTCCGGTCCCGGCCGCGGCTCGCCCCCGTCCGCCCGCACCCGGCCCGCGTAGACGACGGTGACCACCACCGAATCGCGGTAGGAGTAGACGCCCACCAGCCCCTCCAGGTCGACGCGCAGGCCGATCTCCTCCTCGGTCTCCCGCCGCGCCGCCTCCTCCACCGTCTCCCCGCGCTCGATGTAGCCGCCCGGGAAGACCCAGCGGCCGCGCCCGGGATCGATGGCGCGCCGCAGCAGGTAGATCCGCTCCCCCAGGACGGGGATGGTGCAGGCGCTGACCTTGGGATCGAGGTAGAAGACGTAGCCGCAGGCGTCGCATGCGAGGCGCGCGCGGTCGTCGGGGGGCCGCCGGCGCCAGCGCAGGCGGCGGCCGCAGGCGGGGCAGTAGAGCACCGCTCAGGCCACCTCGGGCGGGGGGAGGAGGCGGATGTAGAGCGCCTCGGCCGTCGGCTGGACGGTTCCGCCGAGCGCCTCCACCTCCAGGCCGGCCATGCGCAGCGCCAGCCCCTCCCGGAAATGGGCCGCCTGGCGGGGCGGCAGCTCCTCCTCGTCGGCGAAGAGGCGGACCCGCCCGTCCAGGTGGATCTCCAGCAGGCCGGCGCGCAGGTCGTGGACCACCGGCCGCCCCTCCACCTCGACGCGCGCCCCGTCGAAGCGGAAGCTGGCCCGCCGGGCGTAGAGCGTCAGGCCGTCGTGGATGCGCTCGCCCTCGGCCGGTGGCGTGGCCGAGAGGAGGCGGAGGCGCGAGACGTCCAGGATGAGGAGCGTGCCGGGGGCGCGCAGCACCCGGTCGACCAGCTCCTCCTTCCTGCGGCGGCGCAGGTCCGCGGCCTCGTGCTCGGCCAGGAGGCGGTGGTCGTAGTCGTAGCGCATCTCCACTTCGCGCAGCAGCGCCTCGTCGCCCTCGCCGCCGTCGAAGGCGACATGCTCTTCCAACAGGTCGTCCAGGCTGGGGCCGCCGCGAAGGAGGCGCCGCGGCCAGCCGGGAGCCAGGCGGTCCAGGATCAGCGCCAGACCCAGGCCGCTGTAGGTGAACCGGCGGCGGAGCGCCCCGCGGCCCAGGTAGTTGATGCGCCGCAGCTCGGCCAGCCGCTCCAGCCGAGCCTCGGCGACGTGCTGGAAGGAGTCCTGCCCCGTCATCTGGCGGAAGGCTTCGGCCGGCTCGTAGCCCTGGAGCACCCGCTCCATGGCCTTCCACTCGACGTAGCCCGCCGGTCCCTCGCGCAGCTCCATGGCCTGCTCGTAGGCAACCAGCTCGTCCTCAAGCCAGGCCCTGCGCTCGCGCCGCACCAGGGCGAAGGCGCGCGCCCAGCGCTCCAGCGGCATGCCCTCCGCGCCCTGGACGGCGTCGGCCAGCAGGAGCCCTTCCAGGTTCCCCAGCGCGTTGTTGGCCGGTTCGTCCACCGGGTAGGGGGCGCCGCCCAGCAGCTGGACGGGGTTGGCGGCGATGCCCAGCCGGCCCGCCCAGGCGTGGAAGGCCTGGTGGATGATGAGAAAGACGAAGGCCTCCAGCTCCCGATTGCCCTCGCCGCTCCATTCGACGGGCAGGAAGACGGTCCGCTGGTTCCGGTAGGGAAGGACGGCCGCGCCTCCGCCCACCCTGGCCGGCACCTGCACGGTGTAGCCGACGGGACCGACCACCCGCCCGTCGCGCAGAAAGACCGGATGGGCGCCGCCGGGCGGGTTGCGATGGCCCACCAGCACGCACTCCCCCGAGGGGGCGTAGAAGCCGACGGCCGACTGGCGTACGCGCCAGCCCGGCCAGAGCGGCTCCCCCGTCTCGTCGATGCGGACCGCCTCCAGCCAGGCGGTCAACGCCCGCTCCTGGCCCGTCTCCAGCTCCTCACGCAGGACTCCCGCTTCCACGCCGCCTCTCCTCGCCCGCCTGCATCTGCCTGAGGCGCCGCGTCATCCAGCCGCCCAGACGGCCGGTCTCCGCGGCGGTCAGGCCGCCCCAGCCGGAGGCGCGCACCCGCTCCTCCAGGCCCAGCTCGCGCGCCACCTCCAGCTTCAACTGCGCCATCGGGCCCTCACCCGCAAAGGGGTCCTTCCGGGGCTTCTCGGCCGCGGCGGCCTTGCGCGCCCCGGTCCGTCGCCGCTCCTGCTTCGCCTTCACCGGCCCGTTCACCTCCGCCCGCCTAGCCTCTCCCCCGGCGGGCGGGAGCTTGCGGGCGGGGCGGCCGTCCCGGCCGCCCCGCGCAAACGTCCCCTGGGCTCCAAGGCCCCAAACTGGCGGGAGCATGTGGGAATCGAACCCACCCGGGACAGCCCGTGCCCCACGACGGTTTTGAAGACCGCGAGCGACACCAGTCGCCAGCTGCTCCCGCCAGAACTCTAGGGTCGGCTTCCCCGCCTGTCAAACCGCCGCCGACGCCGCACCCGGCCGGAAGTCCGCCGGTTCAGGCTCCGGAGTAGCGGTTCGTCACCTTGGCCTTCTGGCGCAGCTGATCGAGCCAGGCGGGCAGCTTCTGCTGGATCGCCTGGTCCAGCAGGATGCGGTGGATCCGGTCCTTCACGTCCTCGTACTTCGCCGGGACGGCCGGCCGGATCGCCTCTGCCTGGACGATCTCCCAGCCGGACTGCGTCTGGACCGGCTCGGAGATCTCGCCCGGCTTGAGGGCGAAGAGCGCCGACTCCAGCGCGGGGTCGAGCGTGCCGGAGGTGACGAAGCCCAGCTCGCCGCCCTTGTCGCGGGTGGCCGCGTCCAGCGACTGGCTCTTGGCCAGCCGGCTCCAGCTGGCGCCGTCCAGCAGCTGCTGGCGCACCTGGGCCGCCTCCTGCTGGGTGGCCACCACGATGTGGCGCGTCTGGACCTGCTCCGGCTGGTCGAACTGGGCGTGGTTCTGCTGGAAGTAGTCGCGCATCTGCTGGTCGGTGATCTTCACGTCGCCGCCCAGCAGCTTCTCCAGCTCCAGGTTGATGCGGATGTTCCGCCGCAGCACGTCCTCCGTCAGGCCCGCCTGCGCCAGCGCCTGCTGGTAGGCCTGGTCGCTGGCGAACTGCTTCCGCGTCTGGGCGAGCTGGTCGTCCACCTCCCGGGTGGTCACCCGGATGCCCTTTCGCTGGGCTTCCTGGTCGATCAGCCGCTCCGAGATGATCTGGTCGACGGCGCTGGCCAACTGCTGCGTGCCGCCGGGTTGCGCCGCCAGCGTCTGGAGCAGCTCGGCCTGGCTGATGGGCTGCCCGTTGACGCTGCCCACCGCCTCCGCCGCCTGGGCGGCGTGCAGCCGCCAGGCCCAGCCTCCGGCCAGGAGGGCCACCAGCAGCAGGCCCACCGTGCTCCACAGGAAGGGGTCCCGCCAGCGCACCGCCTGGCTCTTCGCGGGATTCTCCGGAGCCTCCAGCAACCGCTCTCCCCCCAACGTCCCCGGCTGGTGCCGGTCCGATCCACCCCCAGCGTAACAGGCAAGGCCCCGGTCACCTACCGGGGCCTCCCTCCAGTCCGCTCCCTCCGCCGCGCCGCCGGCCTGCCGCCGCTCCCGCAGCCGGCTCCCCCGCTACTCCTGGTGGGCCTTGATGTACTCCACCGCGTCGCGCACCGTGGAGATCTTCTCGGCGTCCTCGTCCGGGATCTCCAGTCCGAAGGCCTCCTCGAAGGCCATGATCAGTTCCACGGTGTCGAGCGAGTCGGCCCCCAGGTCCTCCACGAAGGAGGCGTCCGGCGTCACCTTCTCCTCGTCCACCCCGAGATTTTCCACGATGATTTCTTTTAGCTTGTCGAAGATCTCCTGATCCATCCCGCGCCCTCCTCGGATCGGTGGTCGGGTCCTTGTCGGCGGTCTCCCGCGGCACCCGCCCGGCCGGCCCGGGCGCCGCGACGTATTGACAATACGCGGCGCCCCCGCCCAACTCAAGCCTTCCAGGTCTCGCCCGGGCCGAGCACGTGGACGCGCAGGCCCGGCACCCGCCCCGCGGCCTCCAGGAAGGCCTCGGCCGTGCCGGTCAACGCCGGGAAGGTTCCGTAGTGGATGGGGATCACGTCCTCCAGGCCCAGCCAGGCGGCCGCCACCGCTGCATCCTCGGGCCCCATGGTGTAGAGGTCGCCGATGGGAAGCAGTCCGATCCGCGGGCGCAGCCGCTCGCCGATCAGGCGCATCTCGGAGAAGAGCGCCGTGTCGCCGGCGTGCAGGAGCCGGCGGCCGTCCTCCAGCGTCACCACGAAGCCGGCCGCCGCGCCGCCGGCCACGATGCGCCCGTCGGCGTCGCTGATGCCGCCCGAGTGCTCGGCCGGGATCATGGTGACGCGCAGGCCCGCCACCTCCACGGTGCCGCCCTTGTTCATCCCCACGGCCGTCTGGAGACCCTGCGCGCCCAGGTAGGTGGCCACCTCGTGGATGGCCACCACCGGGGCGCCGCTCTCGCGCCCCAGCCGCAGCGCGTCACCCAGGTGGTCGAAGTGCCCGTGGGTGACCAGTACCGCGTCCGCCTCGCGCCAGCCCCGGTAGCTCTCCGGGCAGGCCGGGTTCCCCTCCAGCCAGGGATCGATGAGCAGCCGACGGCCGCCGGGCGTGCGGACCAGCACGGCCGCGTGGCCCAGCCAGGTGATCTCCAGCTCTGCCATGGCCAACGCTCACCCCTCCTCTCGCCGCTGCCGCTTCATACGACGGGGGGGAGGCGATTCCTCCGCCGCGCCCCAGCGCACGGCCTGCGGGCCGAAGCGCGCCCGCAGCGCGTCCACCGTCCGCCAGAGCCGCTCCGGGCCGCCGCCCTGCCCGGTAAGGGAGAGCTGCTCGGCGCGCGGCCGCTCCAGCCCGGACACCTGGATGCCCAGCAGGCGGACCGGCTCTCCCGCCCAGGCGCGCTCCAGGAGGAAGCAGGCTTCCCGGTAGATGCGGTCGTCACCGGCCACCGGCTGCGGCAGCGTGCGGCTGCGGCTGCGCGTCCGGTAGTCGCCGGTGCGCAGCTTCAACGTCACCGTCCGCCCGGCCAACCCGTGCGCGCGCAGGCGCGAGCCGACGGCCTGGCTGAGGAGCGCCAGGCGGCGGAGGAGCTCCTCGCGCCGGCGCAGGTCGCGGGGGTAGGTCTCCTCCTCGCCCATGGACCTGGCCTCGCCGCGCGGCGCCACGGGCCGGTCGTCCTCGCCGAAGGCGAAGCGGCGCACCTCCTCGCCGCGGCGGCCGAACCGCCCGAGGAACCAGGCGGCGGGCCGGGAGCGCAGGTCGGCCACCGTGCGGACGCCCTCCCGTTCCAGGGCGGCGGCGGTGCGGGGACCGATGCCCCAGAGGCGTCCCACCGGCAGCGGCGCCAGAAAGGCGGCCACCTCCTCCGGGGCCACCACGCGCAGGCCGTCGGGCTTGGCCAGGTCGGAGGCGATCTTGGCCACCAGCTTGTTGGGGGCGACGCCGACGGAGACCGCCAGGCCGACCTCGCGCCGCACCTGCGCGCGCAGCTCCGCGGCCAGCCGCTCCGCCTCCGCCGCCGGCACCTCCAGGAAGGCCTCGTCCAGGCTGAGCGGCTCGACGACGGGGCTGAAGCGGCGGAAGACGGCGAACATGCGCTCGGAGACCTCCCGGTAGCGCTCGTGCCGCCCCGGCAGAAAGACCGCCTGCGGGCAGAGCCGGCGCGCGGTCGCCATGGGCATGGCGGAGCGGACGCCGAAGCGGCGCGCCTCGTAGGAGCAGGTGGCCACCACGCCGTGCGGTCCCAGGCCGCCCACCACCACCGGCTTGCCGGCCAGCTCCGGCCGGTCCAGCACCTCCACGGCGGCGAAGAAGGCGTCGGCGTCGCAGTGGAGGACGGCGCGCGCGCCGCCCCCCGCCCCGGCGCCGTCCGGCGCGCTCACGGCCTTGCTTCCTCCTCCCGCTCCAGCGGAAGCCCGGCCAGCTCCCAGGCGAGGAGGCCTCCCGCCAGGTTGTAGGCCTCGAAGCCGCGGCCGCGCAGGAGCCGCACCGCGCGGGCGCTGCGCGGGCCGGTGAAGCAGGCCGCCACCAGCGGCCGCCCGCGCTCCAGCTCGCCCAGGCGGGCGGGCAGCTCGTCCAGCGGGATCAGGCGCGCCCCGGGGATGCGCATCTCGGCGAACTCCCACGGCTCGCGCACGTCCAGGAGCCCGGCCTCGCCCCGGCTCAGCCGGCGCCACGCCTCCTCCGGCTCCAGCTCCGGCACCGGTCCGGCCTCCTCCGGCGGCGCGTCGGCATCCCCGCCTCCCAGGCCGCAGAACGCCTCGTAGTCGACCAGCTCGCGGATGACCGGGTGGTCGCCGCAGGCGGGGCAGTCCGGGTTCCGCTCCCAGGCCAGCTCCTCGAAGTCGCCCGCCAGCGCGTCGTAGAGGAGGAGGCGCGAGACCAGCGGGCGGCCAGCGCCCAGCAGCAGCTTGATCGCCTCCACCGCCTCCAGGCTGCCCAGCACGCCCGTCACCGCCCCCATCACGCCGGCCTGGGCGCAGCTGGGCACGCTGCCGGGCGGCGGCGGCGAGGGGAAGAGGCAGCGGTAGCAGCCCCGCCCCGGCTGGAAGACCGTCACCTGCCCCTCCCAGCGGAGCGCGCTGGCGTCGACCCACGGCTTGCCGAGGAGGACGCAGGCGTCGCTGAGCAGGTAGCGGGTGGGGAAGTTGTCCGAGCCGTTGACCACCAGGTCGTAGCCGGCGAGCAGCTCCAGCGCGTTCTCGCGGCGGAGGGCGACCGGGTGGACGGTCACCTCCACGCCGGGGTTGAGCGCCTTGAGCCGCTCCCGGGCCGACTCCACCTTGGGCCGGCCCACGTCGGCGGTGGCGTGCAGGATCTGCCGGTGGAGGTTGGTGATCTCCACCCGGTCGCCGTCCACCAGCCCGATGCGCCCCACCCCGGCCGCCGCCAGGTAGAGCGCCGCCGGGGAGCCGAGCCCTCCCGCGCCCACCACCAGCACAGAGGCCTGGCGCAGGCGCTCCTGCCCCTCCCGGCCCACCTCGGGCAGGATGACCTGCCGGGCGTAGCGCCGCCCGTCGGAAGCAGGCGCGGCCGCGCCCACGCCTCCCACCCCCCGGCCCCATAGTAGCGGGCCCGGCCTTGGCAGGCGTACCGCGGCGAGGATACGTTGGGAGGACCGTCAGGGGCGGGGTGATCCTCCCGGCCGCCGCACGCCCCGGGGAAGGGAGAGCGATTGGAGTATCGCCACCTGGGCCGGAGCGGCCTGCGCGTCAGCGAGATCGGCCTCGGCTCCTGGCTCACCTACGGAGGAAGCACCGGCCGGCAGGAAGCCCTGGCCTGCATCCGGCGTGCGTACGAGCTGGGCGTCAACTTCTTCGACACCGCCGACGTCTACCAGGGTGGCGAGGCCGAACGCGTGCTCGGCGAGGCACTGCGCGGACTGCCGCGCTCCTCCTACGTCCTGGCCACCAAGGCCTTCTGGCCCGTGGGGGAGGGCCCCAACGACCGCGGACTCTCGCGCAAGCACCTCGTGGAGTCGCTGGAGGGCAGCCTGCGCCGCCTGGGCGTCGACTACGTCGACCTCTTCTACTGCCACCGCTTCGACCCGGAGACGCCGCTGGAGGAGACGCTGCGCGCCCTGGAGGACATGCAGCGCCAGGGCAAGGTGCTCTACGCCGGGGTGAGCGAGTGGAGCGCCCAGCAGATGGCCGAGGCGCTCCACATCCAGCGCAGCCGCGGCTGGGCGCCCATCGTCGCCGACCAGCCGCACTACAACCTGCTGGCGCCGGAGATCGAGGAGGAGATCCTCCCCTTCTGCGCCCGCGAGGGCGTCGGCGTGGTCGCCTACTCGCCGCTGGCCCAGGGGGTCCTGGCCGGCCGGTACCGCCCGGGCGAGCGGCCTCCCGCCGACAGCCGCGCGGGCCGGAGCGGCCCGGCAGGCTCCATGGCGCGCTACCTGGAGCCCGAGGCGCTGGAGCGGGCCGGGCGTCTGGCGCGCCTGGCCGCCGAGGCCGGCCTCAGCCCCGCCCGCTTCGCCCTGGCCTGGGTGCTGCGCCGGCCCGAGGTCTCCTCGGCGCTGGTGGGCGCCAGCCGGCTCGAGCAGGTGGAGGAGAACGTCTCGGCCTCCGGCCTCCGCCTGCCGGAGGAGCTCTGGGAGCAGGCCCGCAACCTCGCCGCCGGCTTCTGAGCGCGCGACCGCCGGCCGACCGGTGCGCGCGCCCCGGCTCGGCGGGAGGCCGGCGGGAGGTCGGTCAGCGGGCCTCCCCGTCCGCCGCCTCCCCGCCCGCCGGCGCCCCCTCCCGGGCAGCGCCCGCCTTGCCGGCGCGGTCGTAGGGGGAGTTGCCGTAGCGCGGCCGGCCTCCGCCGGTCGGCCCCGCGGGCCGGGCGGAGCCGGAGGGCGCCACGGTCGCCGCCGTCGCCTCCCAGGCCGCCTGCGCCACCTCGCCGCCGGCCGCACGCTCGCCGTAACCGGGGGTGGCCAGGTCCTCCCCGGCCTGCGCCCCCCCTTGCGCGCGGGCAGCGTCGCGAGGGCCGGGCCTCTCCCGGCCGGGGCGCTGCGCTCCGACAGGGGCGGCTTCCTTTTCCGTCATCCGGACCACCTCCGCGGGCCGTCGCCGGCCCGCGCGCTCTAGCCTGCCCGGGGCCGTCCCCGCCTATGGCGACCCCGCTCAGCCGCGCCGGCCCGCCTCGATACGGCTCACCCGGCCGGCGCGCAGGCGCGCCCTCTCCTCGCGGTCGAGGACGGCCTTGCGCAGGCGGATGGCGCGCGGGGTGACCTCCACCAGCTCGTCCTCGCGGATGAACTCCAGAGCCTCCTCCAGCGAGAGCTGGCGCGGCGGGGTGAGGCGCACGGCCACGTCGGCGGTGGAGGAGCGCATGTTCGTCAGGTGCTTGCTCTTGCAGACATTGATGTCCAGGTCGCCCTCGCGCGCGTTCTCGCCCACGATCTGGCCCTCGTAGACCTCCGTCCCGGGCCCCACGAAGAGCGTCCCCCGCTGCTCGGCGTTGGCCAGGGCATAGGCCGTGGTGACGCCCCGCTCCCAGGCCACCAGGCTGCCGCGGCTGCGCAGGGGGATCGGCCCCCGGTCGGGCCCGTAGCCGTAGAAGGTGTGGTAGGCGACGCCGTACCCGCGCGTCAGCGCCGCGAACTGGCTGTCGAAGCCGAGCAGGCCGCGGGAGGGGACGAGGAACTCCAGCCGGCTCCTCCCCTCGCCCGCCGGCGCCATCTGGCGGAGTTCACCGCGGCGGGCACCCAGCGCCTCCAGCACCGCCCCGGCCGCCTCGTCGGGCACGTCCGCCACCAGCAGCTCCAGGGGCTCCTCCCGGCGGCCGTCACGCTCGCGCCAGATCACCTCCGGGCGCGAGACGGCGAACTCGTAGCCTTCGCGCCGCATGGTCTCGATCAGGACGGAGAGGTGGAGCTCGCCCCGACCCGAGACGCGCCAGCGGTCGGGCTGGTCGCCCGGCTCCACCAGCAGGCCGACGTTCCGCTCCATCTCCCGTTCCAGCCGCTCGGCGAGGTGTCGCGAGGTGAGGAAGCTCCCCTCCCGGCCGGCGAAGGGGCTGGTGTTGACCATGAAGACCATGGTCATGGTCGGTTCGTCCACGCGAAGCGGAGGAAGCGGTCGCGGCTCCAGCGGATCGGTCACCGTCTCCCCCACCGTCACCCCCTCCAGCCCGGCGAGCGCCACGATCTCCCCCGCCTCGGCCAGCGGGCAACGCAGGCGGCGGAGGCTGCCGAACGTGAAGAGCGGCTGGACGCGCCCGATACGGGGCGGCGCCCCGTCGTCCCCCCGCAGCACGGCGACGCTCTGGCCGTCGGAGATGCGGCCGTTGGCGATCCGCCCGATGGCGAGGCGGCCCAGGTACTCGTCGCGGTCGAGGGTGGTGACCAGGATCTGGAGCGGCGCCTCGGGATCGCCCGCCGGCGGCGGCACGCTCTCCAGGATGGCGTCGAGAAGGGGGCGGAGGTCGCCCTCCGGCAGCTCCCCCCTCCCCTCTCCGCCGGCGCCCTGGCGGGGACGGGGCGGCCAGTCGGCGAAGGCGACACCCAGGCGTCCGGAAGCGTAGAGGACGGGAATCTCCAGCACCTCGTCGCCGGCGCCCAGGGCGATGAGCAGGTCCAGCACCTGGTCGACGGCACGCGCAGGCTCCGCCCCGGGCCGGTCGACCTTGTTGACCACCAGGATCAGCCCGAGGTGCGCCCGGAGCGCCTTCTCGACCACGAAGCGGGTCTGCGGCATCACCCCCTCCATCGCGTCGACCAGGAGGAGCGCCCCCTCCACCATGCCCAGGATCCGCTCCACCTCCCCGCCGAAGTCGGCGTGGCCCGGGGTGTCCACCAGGTTGATCTTGTGGCCGCGGTAGAAGACGGCCGTGTTCTTGGCCAGGATGGTGATGCCGCGCTCCCGCTCCAGCTCGTTGGAGTCGAGCACACGCTCCCCAGGCGCCTGGTTCTCGCGGAAGGCGCCGGTCTGGCGCAGGATGGCGTCCACCAGCGTCGTCTTGCCGTGGTCCACGTGGGCGATCAGCGCCACGTTGCGCAGCCGCTCGGCGGGCCACGGGCCGTGGGGCTCGTTCTCCGGATCCACCGTATCGGACCTCCCCGGGGCTTGGCGCCGGCGCCCTCCCCGCTGGCGGGCGGCGCCGGCAACTGCTAGTGTGAAAGCATACCGGTGCCGGGCCTCGCCGGGAGGAGGTCGGCATCGGCCTTCTTGGATGAGTAGGAGGTTTCGCCCCCGTGGCCATCCAGAGTTTCTCCGAGTTGAACCTGAAACCCGAGCTTTTGCAGGGCATCGTGGCGATGGGCTTCGAGACGCCGACGCCGATCCAGTCCGAGGCGCTGCCCATCGCGCTGGAGGGGCGGGACCTGATCGGCCAGGCGCAGACGGGTACGGGCAAGACGGCCGCCTACGGGATCCCCATCCTGCAGCGCCTGGAGCCTGACCGCCCGGTCCAGGCGCTCATCCTCTGCCCGACGCGCGAGCTGACCATCCAGGTGGCCGAGGAGCTGACGCGCATCGGCCGCTTCCTTCCGGCGCGGGCGCTCCCCGTCTACGGCGGGCAGGCCATCGAGCGGCAGATCCACGCGCTGCGGCAGGGGCCGCCCGTCGTGGTGGGCACGCCGGGGCGCCTCCTGGACCACCTGCGGCGGGGGACGCTCTCGCTGGACGGGATCCGCTTCCTGGTGCTGGACGAGGCGGACGAGATGCTGGACATGGGCTTCATCGACGACGTGGAGGCCATCCTGGCGGAGACGCCGTCGGAACGGCAGACCATGCTCTTCTCGGCGACGGTGCCGGAGGCGGTCGAGAGGCTGGCGCGGCGGTTCCTGCGCGATCCGGCGCGGGTGCGCGTGGCGGCGCCGACGCTGACGGTGCCCGCCGTCGAGCAGTACTGGGTGGAGGTGCGCGACCGGGAGAAGCTGGAGGCGCTCTGCCGCTTCCTGGACGTGGAGGACCCGGGCATGGCGCTGGTCTTCTGCCGCACCAAGCGCGGAGTGGACGAGCTGGCCGACCACCTGCAGGAGCGCGGCTACCTGGCCCAGGCGCTCCACGGCGACCTCAGCCAGCGCGAGCGGGACCGCGTCATGGCCCAGTTCCGCTCCGGCCAGGTGGAGATCCTGGTGGCCACGGACGTGGCCGCGCGCGGCCTCGACATCGAGGGCGTCGACTACGTCTTCAACTACGACATCCCCCAGGACCCGGAGGTCTACGTTCACCGCATCGGGCGGACCGCCCGCGCGGGGCGGAGCGGCGTGGCCATCACCTTCGTCACCCCGCGCGAGCGGAGTCTCCTCCGGCTGATCGAGCGGCTCACCCGCGCGCGCATCGAGCGGCGCGCCGTGCCGACGGTGGCCGAGGTGCGCGAGCGCCACTTCCGGGCGCTGGCCGACCGGGTGCTGGACGCCCTGGAGCCGCGCCAGGAAAACGGCGCTGAGGCGGCCGAGGGGGAAGAGCCGCGCGAGCCCGACCTGGCGCCCTACGCCCGCATCGCTCACGAGCTCCTGGAGCAGTACGAGAGCGAGCGGGTGGTCGCCCAGCTGCTCCGCATGCTGGACACGGGGGTGCGCGCCGGCTCGCTGGCCGACGAGGAGGCCGAGGAGGAGCCGGCCGCCTTCGGCGATACCGGCGCGGAGCCCGGCATGGTCCGGCTCTTCATCGACATCGGCCGCCGGGACCGCGTACGGCCGGGCGACATCGTCGGCGCCATCGCCGGCGAGTCGGGCATCCCGGGGAGCGTCATCGGCCGCATCGACATCTACGACCGCTTCACCTTCGTGGAGGTGCCGCAGGAGCACGCCGCCCGCGTCCTCCGGGCGATGCGCGACAACCAGATCCGGGGCAAGTCGGTCAACATCGAGCCGGCGCGCCGGGAGCGCTAGGCGGCGGGCCCGCGCCCGGCGCCCGGGGGCCGGCTCCCCTCCCCGCGGGCGCGTCGGGCTCGACCAGGAGGGAGAAGCCGGCGCGGCCGGTGACGCGCACCCGTTCGCCCGGGGCGAGGTTGCCGGCCGCCGTGCCGCGGGCGCTCCAGACCTCGCCCCCGGGTTCGAGGCGGACGAGGCCCGCCCGCCCGGGGCGGGGCGAGCGGAGGAGCCGGCCCGCCCGCGGGAGGTCGGCCTCCGCGCCCGGCGTGCCGCGCGGCGCGCCTCCCTGCGTGAGACGGCGCAGGCGGGCCTCGCCGCGGAGCGAGAGCCAGCCCAGGAGCGCCGCCGCCAGCAGGAGCAAGAAGCCCTCCATCCCGGCCACCGCCTACGGCCCCCTCCCGCCCCTGCCTCGCTTCGTCCCGCGCGGCGGCAGCTCCTCCCGCCGGGCCGGCGGGAGGGGTGCGCCGCGCGGAGGCGAAGAAGCCGTACATGAGCCTGCCCGGTACAAGCCTTCCGGCCCCGGCGCCGCGACCCCTGCCGCGCTCGCGCCTCCTCTGGCTGGCCCTTCCGGTCGCGCTCCTCCTGGCGCTCGCCGCCTGGTTCCTCTGGCCCCTGCCGCGCCTCTCCTGGGCGCCCGCGGGGGGCGCCGTGCTGGTGGAGGGCAGCGAGCGTGCAGAGGTGCAACCCTGGGTGGCGGGGAGCGGGGCGGAGGCGAGCGTCTTCCTCCCCCTCGCCTGGGTGCGGAGCCGGCTCGACCCCCACATCGTCTGGGACTCGGCCGCGGGCCAGGTGATCGTCACCCGTCCGCAGGCGGTCTACCGGCTGCCGCTGCGCTTCCCCGTCGTCCTGCACGACGGCCAACCGTGGATGGAGCTGGATCTCCTCCGCCGCCTCTACGGCGCATCCCTGGCCTGGGTGCCGCAGAGCCGCACGGTGGTGGCGGATCCGGACGGCGCCGCCTACGCCGCCGGGCAGGTGCGCGGCTCGGGCGCGGTTCCGCTGCGGGCGCGACCGGCTTGGCGCAGCGGCAGTTACGCCAGCCTGGCGCCGGCCACTCCGCTGCTGGTGCTGCGGCAGTCCTCGCTCTGGCTTGAGGTGCGCGACCCCCAGGGCCGCCTGGGCTGGCTGCCCATCTGGCGCGTCCGCCTCGGCGGCGGCCGCGTCGCCCGGGCCGGTCAGCCGGCGGGGCTGGAGAGCCCGGCCGCGGCGGGAGGGAGCGGCGCGCCGCCCGCGCTGCCCGCCTGGGCCCCGCACCCGCCCGGGACGGCCGCCGGCGCCGCGGCCGGGCCGGTCATCCCGCCGGGAGAGCGGCTCAACCTGGCCTTCGCCATGGTGACGCAGAAGGATCTGCCCGCCCTGCCCCCGGCGGCGCCGCCCGGCGTCAACGTCCTGGCGCCCACCTGGTTCGAGCTGGCCGACGCCGGCGGCGACGTGGCCAACCTGGGCTCGGTGGTGGTGGTCAACGCCGCCCACCGGGCCGGCCTGCAGGTCTGGGCGGTGGTGACCAACAGTTTCGACCCGCTGCGGACCCACGCCTTCCTGGTCAGCGCGGCGGCACGGCAGCGCTTCGTCGCCGCCCTCCTCGACCTGGCGGCGCTCTACGGGCTGGACGGGATCAACCTGGACTTCGAGAACGTGCAGGCGGCCGACGGCCCGCTCTACACCCAGCTGGTGCGCGAGCTGGTGCCTCCGGCCCACGCCCGGCGGCTGACCGTCAGCGTGGACGTGGCGGTGGTGGGCGGCTCCTCCAGCTGGTCGGCCTTCTTCCAGCACGCCGAGCTGGCGGCCAGCGCCGACTTCCTGGTACTGATGGCCTACGACCAGTACTGGAGCGGCTCGCCGGTGGCCGGGCCGGTGGCGGCGGTCGACTGGACGGAGACGCAGCTGCGGCAGGCGCTGCAGAAGGTGCCGGCCGAGCGGCTGCTGCTGGGCGTCCCCTTCTACACCCGCGTCTGGACGGAGAGCCCGACGGCGGGCGGAGGCTCCAAGCTCACCTCGACGGCCGTCTCCACCGCCCAGGGCTGGAGGCTGGCGGCAGAACACGGCGTGCAGCCCGTCTACGACCCGCGCACCGGGGAGTACGTGGCCCGCTACCGGCAGGGGGCGGCGCAGGTCAGCCTCTGGCTGGACGGGCCGCGCACGTGGCAGGCGCGCGTCGACCTGGTCCGCCGCTACCGGCTGGCCGGCGTGGCCAGCTGGCAGATGGGCTTCGCCACGGGCGACCTCTGGAGCGCGCTCCAGGGCATTCAGCAGCCGCCTTACTGAGCGCGCGGGGACGACCCTGACCCGCCGTCCGGGGCGGCCGGGGAGCGCGGCGCCCCGGGGAGGAAGACGTGGATCCAGCCCTCCTCCTCGCGGCAGCGGAGCCCTGGAAGCCGCTCCCGGCCGCCGCCCAGGCGGACTCCTTCCGGCCCGTAGAGGGCGCCGCAGCCGGGGCAGCGGAAGAGCGATTCCTCCTGGCGCCACTGGACGAATCGTCGGTCGACGGGACAGACGCCCTCCAACGCCCGGGGAGGGCCGCCGGGTTCCGGGCGCAGCACGTAGACCGCCCGTCCCTCGGCCACCCGCAGGCGCGGCTCCGCCGTCACCGCCGCCGAGGGTAGGAGCCGCTCCCAGCGCCCGCCAGCCAGCGCCTCCGCCAGCTCCAGCGGCCGCTCCATCTCGCCGCCTGCTCCCGCCTGGCGGGTGAAGTTCTCCACCGTCTGGGCGAGCGAGGCCAGCAGGATGCGGAAGAAGTCCTTGCGGCCGGTGCGGCGCTGCAAAAGGTCGTCCGGCTCCCCTTCCCGCCGCTCCTCCACCCCCGCGACCCCCCGCGCTTCCGACCCGGCCGGCGCCCGCCGATCGTCGGCGGGGAGCCGGTGCGGCCGTCCGTCTCCCGCATTCTACCGCCGCGCGGCGGCGCCGGGGGTCGCTCGGCGGGGCCGCGCGGCGGAGGTGGTAGAGTTCTCGCCGAGGGGGTAGAGGGGTGGAGGAGGGCGCGGACCCGGCCCGTCTCTATCTGGAGAGCGCCGGCGAACGGCTGATCGTGGAGGAGGGTTTCGAGTGGGCGCAGGGCGTGCCGCCGCTCCTGGCCGAGCTGGCCGACCGCGTCCTCATCCGCGAGCGCTGGGGACGGCTGGAGCTGCTGGCCCTTCTGCCCCCGCCGGTGGCGGCCGGGGCGGAGCGGCTGGAGGAGGCGCTCGGCGAGCTGGCCGCCTGGGCGCAGGGGCTGCACGAATGGTCGGGGCGGCCCGTCGAGGCTGCCGCCGTCGCCGTAGCGGGGGACGGGCTGCCGGTCGCCCAGGCGCCCGGCACCCTCGCGGCGGGAGGGGGGACGAGCCTCCACCTGCTGGTCGTCGACCCGACCCGGGGCCGCCTCGAGGGACCCGCCCGCGCCGCCCGCCATCCGGCGCTCCGCCGCTTCGCCCCCATCGGGCCGGAGGAGCGCCGCCGCATCGAGAACGAGCCGCTCCCCCGCCGGCGCGGGCTGGGCCGCTGGCTGGCCATGCCGGGCAGCGCGGCCGATCCCTGGGCCACCACCCTCCTCCTGGGTGCCATCGGCCTGGTGGGGGTCCTGGAGGGCGCGCGCAGCGACCCCTTCTCCACCTCGCTCCTGGTCGACTGGGGCGCACGGCTGAACGCCTTCATCGTGCTGGGCGAGCTCTGGCGCCTCATGGCCTACGCCTGGCTGCACGGCAGCTGGCTGCACCTGCTGCTCAACGGCTTCGCCCTTCTCCAGATCGGGCCGCTGGCGGAGGGCGCCTACGGCCACGGGCGCATGCTGCTCATCTACCTGGCGGGCGCCGTGGTGGCCGGGCTGGCCGGCCTGGTCGGGCTGCCCGCCACCGGCCTGGCGGTGGGAGCCAGCGGCGCCATCATGGCGCTCCTGGGCGCCGTCCTGGTGGCGCTGGCCTCCAACCGGGGCGCCCTCCGCCAGCAGATGCTGGCTCCCATGGTGATCTGGATCCTGGTCATCCTGGGCTACGGGCTGGTGGTGCCCAACATCGACAACTGGGCCCACCTGGGCGGTCTCCTGGCGGGCGTCGTGCTGGGCCTGCTCATGGGGCGCCCGGGCGAGCGCCCCGCCGCCCTCGCCTGGCCGGCCATGGCGCTGGCCGGCCTGCTCGCCGCGGCGCCGTTCCTCCCGCTCCTCCTCCCCGCCTCGCTCCCGCCGCTGCGGGCGGCGGTCCGCGACTTGGTGCCCGTCTCCCAGCGGCCCGGCTACTACGACCTCCTCCTGCGCTACGGACGAGAGGCGCTGGATACGGGCGACCTGGCCGCCGCCCGGGAAGCGCTGGAGGCGGCCACCTGGTCCGAGCCCTCCAGCGCCGACGCCCACTTCCTCTACGCACAGGCGCTAGCCGCCTCGGGCCAGAACGCCGAGGCGCTCCTGCAGGCGGAGGCGGCCGCCCGGCTCACTCCCTCGGACCCGCGCATCGAGTCGCTCCTCCGGGAGCTCCGCCTGCGCACCGGCTCCTGAGCGGGTCGCCGCCGCCGGGCCGTCCTGCGCCCGGCGGTACCTCCCTCACCGGCCGCGGGCCTCGCGAAAGATCGCCTTCAGCGCCTCCAGCTGTCGCTCGGCCTCCCGGCGGCCGGCCTCCACCATGGCCGGCAGGCGCTCCATCTCGGTCAGGCCGGCGCGGGGCAGGAGCGGCCGCAGCACCAGGTCGGCGGTGGAGGCCAGCTGCCAGCGCGTCAGGTGACGTCCGGCCACCTCGGCGCTGCGTCCGAGGATGCGCGCGATGCCCCGCACCTCGCCGGGCGGCTCGGCGACGCTTCCCAGGTCGACGGCGACGACGCGCCGGGCTCCCAGTAGCCGCGCGGAGGGAGCGGGAACCGGCTCGCTGACGCCGCCGTCCACCAGCACCCGGCCGCCCAGGCGCTTGGGCGTGTAGATCCAGGGGATGGAGCTCGAGGCGCGCACCGCCGCCGCCACGTCGCTCGCCGCCACCAGCACGTGGCCCTCGCCAGCCGCGGCCGCCGCGCCCTCGAGCCGCCGGGCGCCGGCCAGCCAGCGGCTCCCGGTCAGCACCACGGTGGTTCCGGCCAGCAGGTCGCAGGCGACCACGGCCAGCCGCCGCGGCAGTTCCTCGAAGCGGGCCACGGGGAGGTTCTCGCGCAGCCAGGCCTCCAGGCGGAGTCCGGTGGCGAGACCGCTGGGCGCCGGTCGCACCCAGCGGCTGCGGACGCCCAGCGCCTCCAGGAGGACGCGCGAGCCCACGTAGGCCAGGTCCAGGGGGTTGCGGCTCAGGTCCAGGACTTCGGCCGCCTGGAGGCCGCCGATCCTCCGTTCCACCTCGCGGGCCTCCAGGCCGCCCGCCCAGAGCGCGCCCACCAGCGCACCCACGCTGGAGCCGGTGACCAGGTCGGGTTCCAGACCGTGCTCCTCCAGCACCTGGAGGACGCCGATGTGGGCACCCCCTCGGACCGAGCCCGACCCCAGGGCCAGCGCGACCCGCGGCGGCGGCAGCGGTCCGTCCTCGTCGGGCTCGGTCACACGCGGAAGCCTTCCGGCCGCCATGCCCGCTCCTCCTTCCCGTCCCCGCACGCCATCATGCTACACTCGCCGGCGGGGAGGGGCCGGATGGCCAGGGGCGTGCGAGACGAGGCGCCCCGCACGGGCGGGGCGGCGACGCGCCGGGTCGTGACCGGGGAAGCGAGCGGCGAGCTGGACGTGAAGCGCTCCCGCTTCGTCGCCCGGCTGGCGCCGGCCGTCACGCCGGCCGAGGCGCGCGGCTTCTGGCTCGAGCTCCGCCGCCGTCTGCCCGACGCGCGCCACCACGCCGTCGCCTGGCGGGTCGAGGAGGCGGGACGGCTCAGCGAGCACGCTTCCGACGACGGGGAGCCGGCGGGCACGGCCGGCCGACCCATCCTGGCGGCGCTCCGCCAGCACGGCCTGGAGCAGGCGGTGCTGGTGGTCAGCCGCCACTTCGGCGGCATCCTGCTGGGCGCGCCGGGGCTGGTCCGCGCCTACCGGCAGGCGGCGGAGCTGGCCATCGCCCGGGCGCCCCTGGTGCGCCTCGTCGCCCGCCCGGCCTGGGAGCTGGAGGTCTCCTACGCGCTCTGGGAGCCCCTGCAGGCGCTCGCCCGGCGCGCCGGGGCGACGCTGGAGTCGCCCCGCTACGGGGAGCGCGTCCGCTCCCTCCTCCTCCTGCCCCCGGTGGGGGGCGAGGCCCTGCTGGAACGGCTCCGCGAGATGGGCCCGCCGCCGCCCGCCTTGCGGCCGCTGGGGAGCCTCTGGCGACCCGAGCCTGGCGACGTCCCCCCTCAGCCGGTCAGCTCCGGGTAGCGGAGGCGAAGAAGCGCGGCCAGCGTCGAGAGCACCGGCGTGCCCAGGTCGTGGCGCTGCGCCCGCCGGACGACCGACTCCACCAGCTCGATCTCCAGCCGCCGGCCGGCGCGGAGGTCCGCCAGCATGGAGGTGGGCTGGTCGGCCATGGCGCGCGAGAGGGCGAGACCGTCGGGGACGACACTCTCGGCCAGGTGATAGCCCTCCGCCTCGGCCACCGCCGCCACCTCGCCCATGCCGGCCACGGCCACCGAGCGGGCGCCCGGCTCCTCCAGCACGGCCCCGATCTCGCGCTCCGCCAGGGCGGTGAGCGGGTTCCAGACCGCGTTCCAGACCAGCTTGGACCACTTGGCGGCCAGGATCTCGGCGCTGATGGTGAGGGGGATGCCGCCGCGGCCGAGCGCGGCCTGGAGCGCCGTCAGCCGCCCCTCCGCCAGCGCCTGGCGGGCGGCGGGCAGCCCCGGCGGCAGCCCCGCCGTCATGCGCATGGGCCCGCCCTGGCGTACCCGTCCGGGCCCCAGCTGCTGCGCCGGACCGTAGACCACGGCCGGGAAGACGCGCTCCGCCCCCAGCAGCCGGCCGAGCACCTCCTCGTTGTCGACGCCGTTCTGCGGCGAGAGGACCGGCGTCGCCGCCGGCAGCGCCTCCCGCCAGGCGCGCACGGCCTCCTCGGTGGCCCAGGACTTGACGGTCACCACCAGCCAGTCCGGCTCGGGAAGCCTGTCGCCGGGCTCGAGGAAGCGCGCCCGCACCTCCGTCTCCCCCTCGCTCCCCTCCACGACCAGCCGCCCCCCGTAGGCCGCCGCACGGCCGGGGCGGACCAGAAAGAGCACCTCCTCGCCGGCGCGCACGAGCGCCGCCGCCAGGCAGGCGCCGATGGCGCCCGCACCGAGGATGGCGACGCGCAAGTCGCCCACCTCCCGGAGGGGAGTTGGCGCGGAGGGGCGGTGCTTCCTCCCGCCGGACCGGGGCAGGACCGCCGGCCGCCCGGTTGGCCCCCCGGCGCGTCTTGGGGTAGGGTGGACCTGCCCGTCCGGGTTCGGGCGTCCCCGGCCACCGCCGGCGTCCGGGCGATCCGGCCAGTTCCTCCCAGGAGGCGAACCTGTCTTGTCCGCGGAAGTCGAACGCATTCGCATCCCCGGTCTCGACCGCGAGGTCTCGCGCATCGGCCTCGGCACCTGGGCCATGGGCGGCTGGATGTGGGGAGGCAGCGACGAGGCCGGCGCCGTCGCCTCCGTGGAGCGCGCCTTCGAGATGGGGATCAACCTGGTGGACACGGCCCCGGTCTACGGCTTCGGCCGCGCCGAGGAGATCGTGGGCCGTGCGCTGCGCCGCATCGGTCACCGGCAGGAGCTGGTGATCGCCACCAAGGTCGGCCTGGAGTGGAACGCCCGCGGGGAGATCCGCCGCAACTCGCGTCCGGAGCGGATCCGCCAGGAGGTGGAGGAGAGCCTCCGCCGCCTGGGCGTGGACGTGATCGACCTCTACCAGGTCCACTGGCCCGACCCCTCCACGCCCGTGGAGAGTACGGCCGAGACGTTGCTCCGCCTGCGCGAGGAGGGGAAGATCCGCGCTATCGGCGTCAGCAACTACAGCGTGGCGCAGATGGAGCGCTGGCGCCAGGCGGCGCCCCTGCACACGGCCCAGCCCCCGTACAACCTCTTCGAGCGCGAGGCCGAGCGGGAGATCCTCCCCTACTGCCGCGAGCACGGCGTGGCCACGCTCACCTACGGCGTGCTGGCGCGCGGGCTCCTGACCGGGAAGTTCACGGCCGGCACCACCTTCCCCGAGGGCGACCTGCGCCGCCAGGACCCGAAGTTCCAGGGCGAGCGCTTCCGCCACTACCTGGAGGCCGTCGATCGCCTGCGCCCGCTGGCCGAGCGGCACGGGCGCTCCCTGGCCCAGCTGGCCGCGCGCTGGGCGCTCCAGCAGCCCGGGGTCCAGGTCAGCCTCTGGGGCGTCCGGCGGCCGGCGCAGGTGGAGGAGGTGGCCGGCGTCTGGGGCTGGAGCCTGGACGCCGGCGAGCTGGCGGAGATCGAGCGGATCCTGGCGGAGAGCATCCCGGAGCCGGTGGGGCCGGAGTTCATGGCGCCCCCCGAGGCGTAGGCCGCCCGCCCGGCCCCCGTCGCGCGGGGCGGCCCGGGCGGCCCGGCGCCTAGGCCGTCCTGCGCAGCCGCTTCACCCCTTCCCACCAGAGGGTGGCAGCCGCCGCCGCCGCGCCCGCCACCAGGAGGCCGCGCGCCTCCAGCGGCGCGGTCCCCAGCGCCGGTCGCAGGGAGGGGACGTAGAGGCCGGCGGCCAGGAGCAGAAGTGTTCCCGCCGCCAGCACCCAGCGGCTCCGGCGACCGGCGGGATTCTCCCCGGCGGGTCCGGCGCCGTCGGACGGCCGCCCCAGCAGGCCGGCGAGAAGCGGACGCCGCTCCGAGCTCATGCTCAGGACCAGCAGCACGTTCCCCAGGAGGAGCGTCGCCAGCCCCATGGAGCGGGCCGTCGCCTCGCCCAGGCCCTGGCGGAGCGCCACCAGGTCGACCAGGAGCGTCGCCGCCAGCAGCGTACCGCCCAGGGCGAGCGCCTGGCCGAGCAGCCTCGCGTCCACCAGCGGGGCCTCCGGCGGGCGCGGCGGGCGGCGCATCAGGTCGGGCTCCTCGGGCGTCGTCTCGAAGACGATGGAGCAGGTGGGGTCGAGGATCAGCTCCAGGAGCGCGATGTGGATCGGCCAGAGAAAGAGCGGCAGGCCCAGCAGCGGGGCGAGGAGGGCCAGGCCGGCGATGGGCACGTGAATGGCCAGGATGTAGGCGACCGCCTTGCGGATGTTGTCGTAGATGTGGCGCCCCTGGCGAAGGGCGTTGGCGATGGTGACGAAGTTGTCGTCCAGCAGCACCATGTCGGCCGCGTCGCGGGCCACGTCGGTCCCCCGGCCGCCCATGGCGACGCCGATGTCGGCCTCCTTCAGGGCCGGGGCGTCGTTGACGCCGTCGCCGGTCATGGCCACCACGCGGCCCTGCCGCCGCCAGCTGCGCACCAGGCGCAACTTCTGCCCGGGGACGGTGCGCGCGAAGATGCGCACCCCCGCGCCCCGGCCCGTGGTCAGGAGCCGGTCCAGCTCCTCCTCCCCGAACCGGTCCAACTCCTCGCCCGTCACCGTGCCCGCGCCGCCGTCCAGCCCCACCTCGCGGGCGATGGCCTCCGCCGTGGCGGGATGGTCGCCAGTGATCATCACCACGTCGACGCCGGCTCCGCGGCAGAGCGCCACCGCCTCTCGGACGCCCTCCCGCGGCGGGTCGGCCAGCCCCAGCAGGCCCACCAGGCGGAGGCGGTGGTCCGCCAGGCGCTCGGGGTAGGGGGCCCGGAGGCCGGGGTCGCCCTCCTCCCCCCGCGCCACGGCCAGGACGCGCAGGCCGCGCGAGGCCAGCCCGCGCACCCGCTCCTCCGCCGCCTGCCGCTCCTCCGGCTCCAGCCGACAGAGGGGCAGGACGTTCTCGGGCGCTCCCTTGACCGCCAGCTCGCCCACACCCGAGGGATCCTCCCAGATGTGGCCCATCCAGCGCTCCTGGGGACGGAAGGGGTACTCGTGGACCAGGCGGCGCCCGGCGCGCACCGCCTCCGGCTCCAGGCCGCGCTCGCCGCTCCAGCGCCCGATGGCCAGGTCCATGGGGTCATACGGCTCCTCCTCGCAGGCCAGGACGGCGGTCCGGACCAGCTCCTCCCAGGCCTCGGGGCCGGCCTCCTCGCCCGCCCGCCCGGACGCCTCGCCCCTCCCGCCCGCCACGGCCGCCGGCGCCCAGGCGACGGCGTCGCGGACGCTCATCCGGTTCTCGGTCAGCGTGCCCGTCTTGTCCACGCAGAGCAGGCTGACGGCGCCCAGCGTCTCCACCGAGGGCAGCCGGCGGACCAGCGCCTTCTGCCGGGAGAGGCGCCAGGCCCCCAGGGAGAGAAAGACGGTCAGCACCACCGGGAACTCCTCGGGGATCATGGCCATGGCCAGGGAGATGCCGGCCAGGAGCGCCTCCGTCCAGGCCCTGCCCGAGCCGGCGCGAACCGCCTCCCAGGCCACCAGCCCCCCCACTGCCAGGCAGAGCACCGCGCCCACCAGGAAGAACTGCCGCACCAGCGAGCGGATCTGCCGCTGCAGCGGGGTGGGATGCTCCTCCACCGAGGCGATGAGGCGGCCGATCTCGCCCAGCCGGCTGCGCTCCCCCGTCGCCTCCACCTCGCCCCATCCCTGCCCCTGCAGGACGACCGTGCCGGCGTAGCAGGCGTCGCCCGCCGCCTTCCAGACCGGCTCCGACTCGCCGGTCAGCATGGACTCGTCCACGGAGAGGTCGGCGACGGAGGAGAGCCGGACGTCCGCCGGGATCCTCTCGCCCTCGGTGAGGGCCAGGAAGTCGCCCGGCACCACCTCGCGGGCCGGGATCCACTCCCAGCGGCCGTCGCGCAGGACGCGCGCGCGCGGCGCCGCCAGCTCCCGCAGCGAATCGAGCGCGCGCTCGGTCCGCCACTCCTGCACCACCGTGATGGCCACCACCGCCACCACGAAGGCCAGCATGGTCAGGCCCTCGCCCGTGTCGCCCAGAAAGAAGTAGACCGAGGCGGTGATGAGGAGCAGGAAGAACATGGGTTCGCGCAGCGCGTCGAGCAGCCGCCGCCAGCCGCTCTTCCTGCGCTCGCGGGCCACCTCGTTGGGGCCCCAGCGGCGCAGCCGCCGCGCCGCTTCGTCGCTGGCGAGCCCGGCCTGACCGGCGGGAAGGCCCTCCCTGCCCCCGGGCTCGGCCCTTCCCTCCGGCTGACTCCACGACTCTTGGCGGGACAGATCCAAGGCGCTCCCCCGATTCTCTGCAGTCTCGGCGAAAGGAAGCGTACACGAGGTACGCCGTCACCATTACCACGAGCGGCGGCGCGGAGCAACTCTTTTTGAAAGTGAATTTCGTTTCGCAGATTCGGCCGCCGCGGTAGGGTAGATTCGAGCGGCGGGGGCGGCCGCAGCCCATCCGGGGGAGCGGCCGCCCGTCAGGGGGTCTTGGGATGCGGATGCGCATCGGTCAGCTGGCGGCCCAGGCCCGACTTTCCGTGGACGGCCTGCGCTATTACGAGCAGCTCGGCCTGCTGGCGCCACGCGAGCGGAGTGAGGCCGGCTATCGCCTCTACGACGAGGAGGCGCTGGAGCGGCTTCGCTTCATCCGCCGCGCCCAGGAGCTGGGCCTCCGCCTGCAGGAGATCCGCGAGATCCTGGAGATCCGGGCCGGCGGACGCCCGCCCTGCCGCCACGTGCGCGACCTCCTGGCGCGGCGCCTGGGCGAGGTGGAGGCTCGCCTGGCCGAGCTGGAGCGGCTGCGCGACGGGCTCCGGAGCCGCCTCGAATGGGCGGAGGCGCACCCGGATCCGCGCTGCGACGAGCGCGAGGTCTGCGTCTACCTCGGCCCGCCGGCGCCCGCGGGGGGCGCGCCCGGGCGCGGCGGGCGGAAGCGCCTCCCCTAGCCGCGACCCGCCCCGGTCCGCCGGAAGCCGCCCGCCCGCCTCAGCCGGCGCAGCAGGAGAGGCGGCTCACTTCCTGGTCGAAGGCGAGGGCGGCCAAGCGGAGCCCCTCGCCCATGGTCAGGTAGGGCGCCAGGCTCTCGGCCAGGTCGGCCACCGTCAGACCGCCGCGGAGCGCCAGCGCCGCGGCGTAGATCACCTCGCCCGCCTCCTCGGCCAGCAGGTGGGCGCCCAGGAGGCGCCCGCCGGAGGCGTCGGCCACCAGCTTGTAAAGGCCGCGCGCGGCGCCGTTGACGCGCGCGCGCGCCAGCGCCTCCGCGGGCAGGACGGCGCTTCGCACCGGGTAGCCGGCCTCTCGGGCCCTGGCCTCGGTCAGGCCGACGCTGGCCACGGCGGGCCGCGTGAAGATGACCGAGGGGACCAGGCTCAGGTCCAGGTCGCGCGCGCCGAGCCCGAGGGCGTTCTCCGCCGCCAGCTTCCCCTCGTGGGCGGCCACGTAGACGTACTGCGGGCCGCCGGTGACGTCGCCGGCCGCGAAGACGGCCGGATTCGTGCTGCGCAGGCGGCCGTCCACGGCCACCCCGCCTCCCGGCGCCAGCGCCACGCCCGCGCGCTCCAGCGCCAGCGCCTCGGTGGCGGGGCGGCGGCCCGTGGCCACCAGCACTTCCTCCGCCTCCACGGCGCCGGGCTGGCCGGAGGCGTCGCGATAGCGGACGAGCCGCCCGGCGGCGGTGCGCTCGACGCGTTCGGGACGGACGCCGGCGAGGAGGCGGATCCCCTGCTCCTCCAGAAGTTGTCGCAACGCCTCGCCGATCTCGGGCTCATGGCGCGGGAGGAGACGCGGACCGCGCTGCATCAGCGTCACCTCGGCCCCCAGGCGGGCCAAGAACTGGCCCAGTTCCAGCGCCACGTAACCCGCGCCCAGCACCGCCACGCTCCGGGGCAGCCGGCCGAGGGCCAGGACCTCGCTGCTGGTGAGGTAGCCGGCCTCCTCCAGCCCCGGCAGCGGAGGCACGGCGGGTACGGCCCCGGTGGCCACCAGGAAGCGCTCCCCCTCCAGCACGCGCTCCCCTTCCGGGCCCCGGACCCGGACGCGGCCCCCGTCGAGGAAGGAAGCCTCGCCCTCCACCATCTCCCAGCCGTACTCCGCGATCAGGTCGGTGTACTTCTCCCGGCGCAGCCCCTCCACCAGCGCCTCCTTGCCGGCCATCAGCGCCGGCAGGTCGACGGCCTCGGCGCGCGTCCCGAGCCCCGGGTAGCCGCCCTGGCCGGCCAGATCGTGGATCTCGCTGGCGCGGAGGAGGTACTTGGAGGGGACGCAGCCCACGTTGACGCAGGTGCCGCCCACGGTGGCGCGCTCGACCATGGCCACGCGCGCGCCGGCCTGGCTGGCGCGGATGGCCGCCGCGAAGGCGGCGCTGCCCGAGCCCAGGATGACCAGGTCGTAGCGCCCGCCGCCGCCCGGCCCGCCCCCGCCCGGCTTTCCGTGCCCCCGCCGGTCCGTCGGCACCGGTTCGGCTTCCTCCAGCTCGACCAGCTCGCCCGCGCGGTAGCCGGCGGCGGCGACCGCCTCCCCCAGCCGCGCCGGATCGGGCCGGCCGGCGTACAAGAAGAGCGCCTCGCCGCGGCGGAAGTCGGCGCTCACCTCCTCGGCGCCTGCCGAGCGCAGCGCCTCGGCCACATGCCGCTCGCAACCGGTGCAGGTCATGCCGTCGACGCGCAGGCGGAAACGCCGCCGTTCCGCAGCGCTCCTGCCGTCCCCGGGCGCGTCGAGGCGGCCCTCTTCCCAGCCGTTCATGCGATCACGCCTCCCCGCTGTGGTACACTCGCATTCCACACCCTGGAGCCCGCTCCGGAGTCAAGAGGGCCGGCGGGAGGCGAAGCGGCGAAAATGGAGGAATATGTGGTTTACACCGACGGCGCCTGCTCGAACAACCAGGCCCCCGGCGGCCAGCCCGGCGGCTGGGCGGCCGTCTTCCGGGACGGCACCTGCCTGAGCGGCGGCGACCCCGCCACCACCAACAACCGCATGGAGCTGACGGCGGTGATCGAGGCGCTGCGCCATACGCCGCCCGGCAGCTCCGTCGCCGTCTGGAGCGACTCGGCCTACGTGGTCAACGCCTTCCTGCAGGACTGGTTCTCGGGCTGGGAGCGCCGCGGCTGGCGGAACAGCCGCGGGCAGCCGGTGGAGAACCAGGACCTCTGGCGCGAGCTGCTGCGCCTAGTGCGCGAGCGGCGCGTCACCTGGCACAAGGTGAGCGGGCACAGCGGCGACCCGCTCAACGAGAAGGCGGACCGGCTGGCCGTGGCCGCCATCCCCCGGCCGGCTGCGAGGGCGGCCGCTCCGGGCGGAGGGCCGGCCGGAGCCGGCGGCACCGGGGCGGCGCGACCGGCCTGAACGCGCCCGCCCAGCCCGGCCTGGGCGGGCGCCCCGTCCGGCCGGCCGGGGCGACGAAGCCCCGGCCGGCATCGGGCCCCGTCATTCGTAGCGGAGCGCCTCCACCGGATCCAGCGCCGCCGCCCGCATGGCCGGGTAGACGCCGAAGAAGAGGCCGACGGCCGCCGAGAAGACGAAGGCGCCGACGATGGCACTCCAGGCGACCACCGGTGGGAAGTGCATCAGCCGGTCGATGACCAGCGAGCCGGCCACGCCCACGGCCATGCCGATGACGCCGCCCGCCAGGCTGAGGACGGCCGACTCGGTCAGGAACTGCACCAGGATGTTGCGGCGCGTCGCGCCCAGCGCCTTGCGGATGCCGATCTCGCGCGTCCGCTCGCTCACCGTCACCAGCATGATGTTCATGATGCCGATGCCGCCCACCACCAGCGAGATGGCCGCGATGGCCGCCAGCATCATGGTCAGCGTCTGCGTCGCCGTCCCCAGCGCGGAGAGCAGCTGCGTCTGGTTGAAGACGCGGACCGGGGGCTCGCTCTCGCCCGGCTGCCCGTGCTCCAGGTCCATCACGGTGGCGATGTGGTTGGCGGCCAGCTGGGCGTCCTGCGCGCTCCGCGCCTGGGCCATGATCTGGTTGACGCGGTTGGTGCCGGCGATCTGCTGGGCCAGGCTGAGCGGCAGAAAGACCACGTCGTCGTTGTTCTGGCCGAAGCTGGAACCGATGGGCGCCAGCTCGCCCACCACCGTCACCTCGGTGCCGTTCACCTCCAGGCTCTGGCCGATCACCGGCCCGCCCCCGAAAAGCTCCTGGGCCACCGTCTGGCCGATGACCGCCACGGGCAGGCGGTAGCTCTCGTCCAGCGGCTGGAGGAAGCGCCCCTGCGCCATCTTCAGGTCCCGGATGGTCGCGTACTGCGGCCAGGTCCCCTCCACCGTCGTCGAGTAGCTGGCCCGCCCCCTGGCGACGGTGCCGTTAGGCACGTTGAGCACCGGCACGGCGGCGGTGATGGTGGGCACCCGCTGCTCCAGCTCCTGCGCATCGGCGGCGGTCAGCTGCACGCCGCCCCCGCCCGTCACCGAGATCAGGTTGGAGCCCAGCCCCTCCAGCTGGGAGGTGACCGAGGAAGAGGCGCCCTGTCCCACCGAGACCAGCAGGATGACGGCCGTCACCCCGATGATGATGCCGAGCATGGTCAGGAAGGTGCGCAGCTTGTTCTCCCCGATGCGCAGCACGGCATCCCAGACGCCCTCGAGCCCGTTCACGCTCCGCCTCCCTCCCCCGTCCCGGCGCCGGCGGCCGCCGGCACGCGCTCGTCGGCCACCAGCCGCCCGTCCCGGATGCGCAGCTGGCGCCGGGCGCGCGCGGCCACGGCGGCGTCGTGGGTGACCAGGATGACGGTCATCCCCTCGCGGTTGAGCCGCTCGAAGAGCTCGAGCACCTCTGCCCCGGCGACGCTGTCCAGGTTGCCCGTCGGCTCGTCGGCCAGAACGATGGCGGGCTCGGTGACCAGCGCCCGGGCGATGGCGACCCGCTGCTCCTGCCCGCCGGAGAGCTCGGTGGGCCGATGGTCCATCCGCTCGGCCAGGCCCACCGCCGCCAGAGCCGCCTCCGCGCGCGCCCGCCGCTGGCGCGCCGGCACGCCGGCGTAAAGGAGCGGCAGCTCCACGTTCTGGCGGGCGGTGAGGCGGGGGAGCAGATTGAACTGCTGGAAGACGAAGCCGATGCGCCGGTTGCGGATGCGCGCCAACTCCTCGTCGCTCCGGTCATGGACGGGGGTGCCGTCCAGCCGATAGACGCCCGAGGTGGGCCGGTCGAGGGCGCCCAGGATGTGCATGAGCGTCGACTTGCCCGAGCCCGAGGGGCCGGTGAGCGCCACGAACTCGCCCTTCTCCACGGCGAAGGAGACGCCGCGCAGCGCGTGGACGTCCACACCGCCGCGGTGGTAGACCTTCCTCACGTCCTCGACCTCGATGATCACTGGCCGGCGCCTCCCGTGTTCCCACCGCCCCCGCCGGCTCCTCCGCCGAAGCCGCCGCCCTGGCCGCCGCGGGTGTTGGCCCGCGTACCTCCGCCCGCTCCGCCGCGGTCGAAGCCGCCGCCGAAGCCGCCAAAGGCGCGGCCGCCCGGCCCGGCGCCGAAGCCGAAGGGCCGGAAGCCCGCCTGCGGCGTCCCGCCGTTGGAGGAAGCCTGGCTGGTGGCCACGATCACCTGCTCGCCCTCGTTGAGGCCGGAGACGATCTCGGTCCAGGCTGGCGTCACCACGCCCAGCTGCACCACCCTGCGCACCGGCTGCCCGTTCTGCAGCACCTGCACCAGCCCGCGCCCGTTGGGCGTGGCGCTCAGCCCGCCGCTGGGCTGGACCACCGCCTCCGTGGGGACGCGGAGCACGTTCTGCCGCTGGGTGACCACGATCTGGGCGTGACCGGTCATCCCGGGCAGGAGCCCCTCGGGCTGCTGGACGGCGATCCAGACCGGGAAGGTGGCCACCCCGTTCTGCGAGGTCGCCTGCCCGGCGATCTCGGTGACCGTGCCCTGGAAGAACTTGCCCGGGAAGGCGTCGACGGTGACGGTCGCCGCCTGGCCCACGTGCACCTGGCCGATGTCCAGCTCGTTGACGCTGGCCTCCAGGTCCATGTCGCCCTGCGGTCGGATGGTGAGGAGCCCGCCCGAGCCCGCCTGGGCGGCGGCGGAGCCCGAGCCGCCCACGCCGCCGGCCCCGACGGTCTCCCCCACCTGCACGGCGACGTCGGTGACGACGCCGTCCACCGGCGCCACCACGTGCAGCTTCGCCTGCTGGTCCAGGTCCGCCTGGAGCTGCAACTGGTCCGTCTGCGCCTTGAGACGGGCCTGGCTCACCTGGGTGGCGTCGGCGGGGTTGGCCTCGAGCGAGAGGAGCCGCTGGCCGGCGTTCACCCACTGGTTGGCGCTGACCAGGACGGTCCCCACCGTCCAGGAGCTGCCCGTCTGCGGCGCCAGCACCTGGACCGGGTCGTTGTCGGCGAAGCTTCCCTGCTCCACCAGCGGCCCCTGGGCCGTCTGGATCGTCGCCTGGCCCGTCATCCCGGCCTGCAGCAAGCCCGGGTTGGTCAGGCGCAGCTTGACGGTGTAGAGGATGGTCTGCGAGCCGGGGGTCCCCGTCCGGTCCACGCTCACCACCGTGGCCGGGATCGGGTCGGGGGCGAAGTTGTCGGCCACCACCGTCGCCTTCTGGCCGGGCTGGATGCGCTCCATGTCCGGCTGGATCACCTGGCTCTCAAAGAGGATCGTCCGGTCGTCCACCAGGTTCGCCAGCACCGACTGGGGCTTCACCTGCTGGTTGGCCGAGACGTTGAGCGACTGGAGGCGCCCGGCCGCCGGCGCCGTCACCCAGATCTCGCCCGGCAGCGTGGCCGACATGGCCTGGCTCGGCGGCACGTTCAGCAGGTTTCCCAGCGAGACCAGGTCCTGCTGGACCTGGATCTGGTCCCTCTGGACGGCCATGTCCAGGTTCGAGTCGCTCAGGTCGACCAGCGGATCGCCCTTATGCACGGTCTGGCCGTTCTGGACGTGAACGGCGGTCACCACCATCTGCCCGCTCACCTGGGGCGGACTGACGGTGACCGCGTTCGGGCTGGCCAGCGTGCCGTCCGCCTGCACCGTCACCGTGATGTCGCCGCGGCTGGCCGGCACGGTGGTGTAGCGGATGTCCGACTGGGCGCTCAGAGTCCGGGCGCGGAGATACCACCCGGCTCCGCCCACCACCGCCAGCACGATCACCGCGGCCAGCGCCCACTTCCACCAGCTGCCCTTGCGCACGGAGCTCCCCCCACCCTGCCTCTGCGATTCCACATCAATCCAGCGGAATGATAGTCTCGCTCCCGGGATCCAACCTGAGAGGCGCATGAGAGAAGGCTATGAACCCGCCGAGATTTCCTATTAGTTCACATAACTGGAAGGAATGCGACGGAGCAGCCCCGGCGGCCCGCCGTCCCGGGGGCTGACGCGGATGTCAGCGGCGGCGCAGGTGGTCGACCAACGCCTCCAGTGCCAGCTCGTAGCCGAAGGCGCCGAAGCCGGCGACGGTCCCCAGCGCCACCGGCGCGATGACCGAGCGCCGCCGGAAAGGTTCGCGGGCGTGGATGTTCGAGAGGTGGACCTCCACCACGGGCAGCCCCACCGAGGTGATGGCGTCGCGCAGGGCCAGGCTGTAGTGCGTCAGGGCGCCGGGATTGAGCAGGATCCCCTGCTGCCGGTCGAGGGCGCGGTGGACGGCCTCAACCATCTCCCCCTCGCCGTTCCACTGCTCGAAGGCGAGCGTGCACTCCAGCTGCGCGGCTCGGCGCTCCAGACGCCGGCGGATGTCGTCCAGCGTCTCATGCCCGTAGACGGCGGGCTCCCTCCGCCCGAGCAGGTTCAGGTTGGGCCCGTTGAGGACCAGGATGCGCTCTCCCGCCACCTTGGCTCGCCTCCCCGCACCGCCGGCGCGGCCCGACGCGGCTCCTTCCGGCGGGAGGAAGCTACGCGGGAGAAGGCTCCTCCTCCTGCCTCCAGCCGCCTTCCCTCACGTCCCGGCGCCCGCCAGGTCGCCCAGCCAGCCGAGTGCGGCCGCGGCGGCGGCGGGGGCGTTGGCCAGCATGGAGGTGAGGGCGAAGACGCGCCCGATGTGGTGGGGATCGCTCGCTTCCTGCCGGAGGGTGTTGAAGAGGACGTTGAGCGAGGCGGTGGCGAACCGGCTGGCCAGGAGCGCCGCGCCCGCCAACCAGGGGGAGGGCGCCAGGCCGCAGAGGGCGACGCCGAGGCCGTAGAGCAGGATACCGGCGGGCATGAGGGTCGCCGGCCTGGGCTTCCGCGCCAGGAGCGGGAGGAGGAGGCCCGCCAGGGCGTTGCCCGCCGCCGCCGCGCCCATGACCAGGCCCGCGGCGCCCGCCCCCAGGCGCAGGTCGCGGGCCAGGTGGAAGAGGGCCAGCGGGCCGGCGGCGGCCCCGAAGAGGTTGCAGGCGGCCGTGACCAGCGTCGCCGTCCAGAGTAGCCGGCGCTTCCTCACGTAGGCCAGCTCCGCCAGGAGCCCACCCGTCTCCGACGGGGGGCGGGGCGCCCGCCGCGCGGGCCGGATGCCCTGGAAGAGCGCGGCCAGGAGGACGAAGGAGAGCGCGTCGGCCAGCAGCCCGGCCGAGCCGCCGAACCTTCGCGTGAGGAAGCCGCCCAGCACCGGCCCGGCCACGGAGCTGGCCGCGAAGACCAGGCTGAGCCGGGCGTTGGCGCGCGCCCGCTCGGCCGGCTCGACGAGATCGGGGACGAGCGCCTCGAGCGCCATCCACTGGGCGAAGGCGGAGAGACCGACGGCGAAGGCGAAGAAGAGGAGCAGCGGGAGGCCCGGCCACCTCCGCAGCAGGCCGGCCAGGAGCAGGAGCTCGGCGGCCGCCGCCAGCGCGGCCCGCCGGGCCGCGCGGTAGGGCCCGAAGCGGTCGAGCCAGCGGCCGACGCGCGGCCCGAGAAGGAGGTTGGGCGCGTACTGTACAAAGCGCAGGACGGTGAGGGCGGCGGCGCGCCCCGTCAGGACGTAGGCGAGCCAGGGCAGGACGAAGCTGCGGTTGCGCCAAAGGGTCGCCTGCCGCACGTCCGGCACCGCGCTCCTCCCCCGTTCGCCGGCCGCCGCCCGCTCCGCGGTCGTCCCCGCCTGCCGCCCGCGCGCCGGGGCGGGGGCGGGAGGCGGGATCCTCCGCCATGGAGGGGGGCTGGGGCCATGAGACTCGTGGTCGCTACCTTCTGGTTCCTGCTGGTCTTCGTCGCGGCGATCGCCCTCTACTTCGTCCCCGCCATCGTGGCCTACCGGCGGCGCGCGGAGCCGCGCCTCGCCATCCTCCTGCTCAATCTCTTCTTCGGGTGGACGCTTTTGATCTGGATCCTCCTGCTCATCTGGGCCTACGAGGCGAGGTCCTCGCCCGCGTGAGCGGGCCGGCAGGCGGCTGCGGAGCCGATCCCGGAGCGTGCCACCCCGGCCGGGCTTACAAGGCGATCTCGAAGCCCACTCCTTGGCGGACGGCGCGAAGGCAGGCGGCCTCGAGCAGCCGTACCTCCGTACTGGCGAGTCCATGGGAAAGGAAGATCGTCACGTCCTCGGGGCGGCGCTTCACCGCATCCGCCACGAGGCGGCTCAGACCGCGCGCTCGACGAGATCCGGACCGACTTCCTGCCGGCCGGCCCGCCCTCCCCTTCACCCGGGCGGAGCGGCCCCCGGGGCGCTTCGAGGCGTTTCCGGGAGCGTGCAGGAAACGCCGGTCGCCCGCTTCCCTTGCGGGGCGGGCGACTCCGGCTTCCATCCAAGCTCATTTTGGTGGAGGTAACGGGACTCGAACCCGTGGCCTCGTGAATGCCATTCACGCGCTCTCCCAGCTGAGCTATACCCCCACGGAATCCGCACCGGAAACCGTCCGAACGTCGACGTCCATCAGCTCCGGCAATCCCAGGAGTTTAGGCGGTCGACCCCCGTCTGTCAAGCCGCGACCGGCCTCGCGCCCTTCAGGGCGCGGCCGCCTCGACCCGCCGGGCGTCCCGCCAGAGGCGATCGAGGTCGTAGAACTCCCGCGCCTCCTCGGTGAAGAGGTGGACCACCACGTCGCCGTAGTCCAGGCAGATCCAGCGCCCCGCCTGATAGCCCTCGGGGCGGACCGGGCGCTCGGCGGGCAGCTCCTCCCGCAGGGCGTCCGCCTGGGCGCGCAACTGGATGGGGTTGCGGCCGCTGGCCAGGACGAAGTAGTCGGCCACCGCCTCCAGGCCCGTCAGGTCGAGGATGACGGTGTCGAAGGCGCGATGCTCCTCCAGGATGCGCACCGCCGCCCGCGCTCGCTCCAGGGCTTGCAACCGGCACTCCCACCTCGCTTCGCGCCGAGCTCCCGTCCGTGCTCAGTGTAGCACGGGCGCCTCCCTGCCCAGCCCCGCCTCCAGCTCCGCCAGCAGGCGGAGCGAGTCGCCCTCGATGAGCGCGCCCTGGCTCCGCAGGAAGCGGATCGAGGAGCGGAGCGCCGAGGCCATGGCTTCCTCCAGCGACTCGCAGGCCTGCCGCCGCAGCTCCTCCACGCCGGGATAGCTGCGCGTCGGCTCGATGCTGTCGGCCAGCCAGACGACGCGCGCCAAACGGGACATCCCCGGCCGGCCGACGGTGTGCAACTCGATCGCCTCCAGCACCGCCTCGTCCTCGAAGCCCATCTCCTCGCGCAGCAGCGCGGCGGCCACCGGCCCGTGGAGGAGCGCTGTCCGGTAGCCGCCCGCCCGCTCGGGCAGCCCGAAGCGGCGTGCCACGGCGGCCGTCTCCTCGTCCGTCAGCTCGCGCGCCCAGTCGTGCAAGAGGCCGGCCAGCCGCGCCCGCTCCGGGTCGACGCCCCAGCGGGCGGCCAGCAGCACCGCCGTGTCGGCCACACCCAGGCTGTGGTAGTAGCGGGGTGGCGAGACCCTGGCGCGCAGCCGCTCCGCCCACTCCAGCCACTCCGCCATGCTAGCGCTCCCCTTCCCCGGCTTCCGGCCGCGCCTCTCCCTCTCCCCCATCGTCCAGGTAGAGCCGGTTCTTCATGATGTACTGCTCCACCGGCTCGGGCAGGAGGTACTTGATGGGCGCCCCGCGGGCCACGCGCCGGCGGATCTCGGTGGAGGAGATGGCCAGCGCCGGGATCTCGATGCTGACGATGCGCTCCGCCGCCTCCGGCGGCAGCTTCGCCCGCACCTTCTCCAGGCCCGAGCGCGGGTAGCCCGGCCGCGTTGCGGCGACGAAGCAGGCCAGCCGGAGGAGCTCCTCCGGGTCCTTCCAGTCCAGGATCTCCAGCGTGGCGTCGGCCCCGGTGATGAAGTAGAGCTCGCCGTCCGGGCCCAGCTGGCGGCGGAAGGCGCGGAGCGTGTCGATGGTGTAGGAGGGGCCGGGCCGCTCCACCTCCAGGTCCGAGACATCGAAGGCCGGGTTGGACATGGTGGCCAGCACCGTCATCAGGAAGCGCTGCCTCCCCGGCGTCACCCGCCTCCCCCGCTTGTGCGGCGGGTGGCCGGCCGGCACGAAGACCACCCGCTCAAGGCCGAAGTGGTGGTAGCTCGACTGCGCCGCCACCAGATGTCCGTAGTGGATGGGGTCGAAGGTGCCGCCCATGATGCCCAGGCGCACGTGGCCACCTCCCGCGACGGGGATCTCAGGTGCGGGGCGCCGCCTCCTGTTCCAGCTCGAACTCCAGTTCGCCCACGCGCACCCGGGCGCCGGGCTCGGCACCCGCCTCGCGCAGCTTCCGCAGCACCCCCGCCCGCGCCAGCCGGCGCATCAGCCAGCGGACGGCCTCCGGGTTGCCCAGGTCGGTCATGGCCACCATCCGCTCCACGCCGCCGCCACGCACGACGAAGACGTCGCCCTCCCGCTCCACCGCCAGCGGCGGCCGCGGCCGCAGGCGGAAGACCGCCTCCTCCGGCGCGCCGGCGCCGCCCGGCGGCTCCCCCGCGCCGGCCGGCTCCTCCGGGAGCCGCCTGCGCAGCTCCAGGATCCGTCCGAGCAGCCGTTCGACCCCCTCGCCGGTGGCCGCCGAAAGCGGCCAGGCCTCCAGGCCCTCCGCCTCCACCGCGCGCCGGAACTCCTCCCAGCGGCGACGCGCCTCGGGCAGGTCCCACTTGTTGGCCGCCACCAGGGCCGGCCGCCGCACCAGTCCCGGGTCGTAGCTGGCCAGCTCCCGGCGCAGCACCCGCAGGTCGTCCAGCGGATCGCGCCCCTCGCTGCCGGCCAGGTCGACCACGTAGACCAGGATGCGGGTCCGCTCCACGTGCCGCAGGAACTCGTGGCCGAGGCCGGCACCCCGGTGCGCTCCCTCGATCAGGCCGGGGATGTCGGCGACGACGAAGCTCTCCTCGCCGCCCCGCAGGGCGACCACGCCCAGTTGCGGTTCCAGGGTGGTGAAGGGGTAGCCCGCGATCTTGGGGCGGGCCGCGCTGATGCGCGAGAGCAGCGTCGACTTGCCGGCGTTGGGCAGCCCGGTCAGGCCCACCTCGGCCACCAGGCGGAGCTCCAGCTCCAGCTCCCGGCTCTCCCCCGGCTCGCCCTTCTCGGCGAAGTGCGGCGCCTGGTAGGTGGGGCTCTTGAAGTGGACGTTGCCCCGCCCGCCGCGGCCGCCGCGCGCCACCATCACGCGCTGGCCCGGCCGCACCAGGTCGGCCAGCAGCTCGCCCGTGGCAGCGTCCCGGACCAGCGTCCCCACGGGTACGCGCACCACCACGTCCGCGCCGTCGGCGCCGCGCGCCCGGCTGTGGCCACCGGGGGCGCCCGGCTGCGCCACGAAGCGCCGGTGGAAGCGGAACTCGGCCAGCGTGGTCAGGCCGGGGACCGCCTCCACCAGCACGCTCCCGCCGCGCCCGCCGTCCCCGCCGTCCGGGCCGCCCCGCGGTACGTACTTCTCGCGCCGGAAGGTGGCCGCCCCGTCGCCACCCCTGCCGGCTTGCACGTGGATGCGCGCTTCGTCGACGAACGGCATCGCCTCGACCCGACCCTTCCAGCTCCCGGTTCGGCGCTCCCGGCCCGGTCAGAGCCTCTCCCGGCCCCCGCCCGCCCTACTCGGAGTGCGCGGAGGCCGGCGGGAGCTCGGCGGCGGCCGCCTCCCGGGCCTGGGGCCCGATCCAGCGCCAGACCCGGTGCGAGGCGGGCTCCCCATGCGGCCGCTCCCAGGCGGTCAGCTCCAGGCCCGAGACGCCGCCCTCGCGGAAGGGAACGATGGCCACCTCGCCCACCCCGGGCCGGCGCTCCAGCTCCTCGACGGCGCGGACCAGCTCCTGGCCCAACGAGGCGGGCGCCTCCGGAGGAAGCCAGCCCCTCGGCGCCGGCTCCACCCGCACCGAGGCGCCGCGCAGCTCGGCCTGGGCCCGCGCCACCAGGATGCCGCCCACCAGGTCCTCCGGCATCCCGCGCCGCCAGAGCCGGTCCCGCTCGGCGGCGTCATGCAGTTGGCGGATGTAGGCCAACGCCTTCTCGCCGTTGCCCATCTGGAGCCAACCTGCGATCACCTGAAGGTCGTTGAGGGTACGGTGACGGTCGGCCGAGTCGACGGCCAGGATGGCGCGGCTCTCCCACCGCGCGCCTTCGGGCACCGACTCCTGCGGCACCAAGCTCCCCCCCGCGCGTCGCCCGCGCCTCTGCGCGGACGGCGGTGCCCCTTGCGGGCACCGCCGTCCGCCCTCGCTCCGCCTAGGCGCTTGTCGGCCACGCCGGCAGCACGTGGACGGCCTTGCGGTTCTTGCCGCGGCGGGCGAAGCGGACGTAGCCGTCGCGGAGGGCGAAGAGGGTGTGATCCTTCCCCACGCCCACGCCCTCGCCCGGCAGGATCCGGGTCCCCCGCTGGCGGACCAGGATGTTGCCGGCGCGGACCTGCTGGCCGTCGAAGCGCTTCACCCCCAGGTACTGGGGATTGGAGTCGCGACCGTTGCGCGAGCTGCCCAGCCCCTTCTTGTGGGCGAAGAGCTGGAGATCCATCTGACGCACAGGCTCACCTCCCCGCTCCCGGCCGTCACCGGCCAGTACTTCCTCCTGCAGGCGGACAAAGGCACCCGCCTCGCGGGCCGTCGCCGCCAGGCCCAGCACCGCCGTGGCCAGGATGTCCTGGGCCCGCTCCACGTCGGCCTCCGGCAGCCCCCGCAAATCCAGGCAGAAGTCGCCGCTGGCGAGGCGCACGGCCGGACGCAGCCCCAGCCTCTCCTCCAGGCCGAGCAGGGCCGTCTGGGCGATGGCCGAGACGGCGGCGCAGACCACGTCGCGCCCCGCCTCCGCGTAGCCGGCGTGGCCCCGGATGGCCAGCCGGAGGATCCTCCCGCGGCCGTCGCGGCCGACCCGCGCCCGGATCACGGGGCCCGCCTCAGCCCTCGATCTTCTCGATGCGCACCCGGGTGAACGGCTGACGGTGCCCCGTCTTGCGCCGGTAGTTCACCTTGGGCTTGAACTTGAAGACGATGATCTTCGGCGCCTTCAGCTGGGCGACGATCCGGGCGCGCACCCGCGCCCCCTCCACGAGCGGCGTGCCCAGCCGGAGGTCGCCGCCCTCGCCCTCCGAGGGCGCCAGGGCCAGCACGCGGTCGAAGTCGACCTGCGCGCCGGCCTCGCCCTCCAGGCGGTCGACGTCCAGGAGGTCGCCCTCGCCTACGCGGTACTGCTTGCCCCCTGCTTCGATGATGGCGTACATCCGTCGCCCTCCTGCTCCGTTCCTCCCGCCGGCTCGCAAGCCATCGGGCCGGAATCCAGAAGAAAGCCAAGCGCACCGCCGGTGCGCACCGAACGAGTCTACCATCCGGTTTCGGCGGGTGTAAAGGCGCCCCTGCCCCGGAGGCCGCCTGCCGCAAGCGCTCAGCCCTGCACCGGCTCCAGCAGGCGCGCCTTGGCGTAGGTGCGGAAGGCGCGCGTCACCTCCACCCGGACCCGCCGGCCCACCAGCCCTCCGGCGCCGGCGATGTCCAGGACGTAGCCCTCCAGGCGCGCGATGCCGTCGGCCGGGTTGGAGGCATGGGGCTCCGCCACCTCCACCTCCAGACGCTGGCCGGCGTGGACGGGGAGCGCCTTGGCCTCCACTTCGGCCCGGTCGCCCAGCGCGCGCAGGTTCATCTCCTCCAGGTGGCACTCCTCGGAGCCGCGGATGAAGATGGTCCGCCGGGTCTCCCGCTCCAGCTCCTTGAGGTTGGCCCCGCCGGGGCCGATCAGGAGCGAGGCCACCGAGGGATGGGCCTCCAGCAGGATGGCCTCGGCGTCGGAGGTGCGCAGGATGCGCTTGATCTCGCGCCGGATCTTGCGCGAGGTGGCTTCCTCGGAGAGGACGCGGCCGCGGCCGGAGCAGTAGGGGCAGGGCCGCGTCATCGCCTCCAGCAGGTTGCGGCGGCTCTTCTTCCGCGTCATCTCCACCAGCCCCAGATCGGTCAGGCCCAGCACGCTGGACTTGGTCCGGTCCCGCTGGAGCGCCTCCTCCAGGGCGCGGAGGACGGCCTGGCGGTGCTCGCCCACCTCCATGTCGATGAAGTCGATGACGATGATGCCGCCGATGTCGCGCAGGCGCAGCTGGCGCGCGATCTCCCGCGCCGCCTCCAGGTTGGTGTGGTAGACGGTCTCCTGCAAGTCGTCAGAGCCCACGTAGCGCCCCGTGTTGACATCGATGGCCGTCAGCGCCTCGGTCTGGTCGATCACCAGGTAGCCGCCGCTTTTCAGCCAGACGCGGCGCGAGAGCGCCCGCTCCAGCTCCTGGTCGACGCCGTAGAGCTCGAAAAGCGGGTGGTCGGGGTCGTGGTAGAGCTCGACGCGGGGCTTGAGCGCCGGGGCGAAGACCTCCAGCAGCTCCAGGATGCGCTCGAACTCGCGGCGGTCGTCGACCAGGATGCGCGTCACGCTCTCGTCCAGCTCGTCGCGCAGGACGCGGTAGACCAGGCCGGCCTCCTTGTGCAGGAGCGTGCCGGGCTTCGCTTCCTTGGCCTTCTGGTAGAGGCGCTCCCAGAGGCGGATCAGATACTCCGCGTCGCGGCGAAGCTCGCCCTCCTCCTGCCCCTCGGCGGCCGTACGCACGATCAGGCCCAGGCCCGGCGCCTGGACGGACTGGGCGATGGCCCGCAGGCGCTCGCGCTCGGCCTCGTCGGCGATGCGCCGCGAGACGCCCACGTGCTCGCTGGCCGGCTGGAGGACCAGGAAGCGTCCCGGCAGCGTCAGCTTCCGGGTGACGCGCGCCCCCTTGGTGCCGACCGGCTCCTTCACCACCTGCACCAGCACCTCCTGGCCGGGGCGCAGGATCTCCTGGATGGAGCGCGCCTCCGGAGGCGGAAGCGGCTCCCCGTCCAGCGGGACGCCCGGATAGGCGTCGTCGACGAAAAGGAAGGCGTTCCGCTCCAGTCCGATGTGGACGAAGGCGGACTGCATGCCGGGGAGGACGTTCTCCACGCGGCCCTTGTAGATGTTGCCGACGATGCGCTGGTTGAGCGGGCGGTCGACCTCGTACTCCACCAGCTGGCGGTCCTCGAAGACGGCGAGCTGCGTCTCGTCGTGGTCGATGCTGACCAGGATCTGCTTCTCCATGCCCGAGCCTCCCGGAAAGCCGGCCGAAGCCGGTGCGGCGGTCAGGTCCGCGTGCGGACGAAAACGGGCTCTGCCCCGGGGGTCTTCCGCCCCCGGTTGAGCATACCCGTTCCCTCGCCCGCCCAGGAGTGGAGGCGGCCGCGAGGTCAGGAGCCCGGACCGGCGTCGAGGAGCCTCTCGATGGGGACGGCGCCGCCCAGGCGGAGGAGGCCGTCCAGAAGCCGGGCCTGGTCGACTGTGCCCGCCACCCGGCCCTGGGCGTCGATCACCCAGAAGACGTGGTAGACGTCGCCCGCCAGGCTGCGCGCGGCGGCCAGCAGGGCGGTGCCGCCCGGGACGGCCAGGGCGCGCACCGGAAGCGGCGCGGGCGGCGCTCCCTGCAGGCGGAGGCGGAGGAGCTCGCGCGCGGAGCGGAAGGCTTCCTCTGGAAGGGGGCGGCGCGCGCTCCACATCAGGAACCCCCCCAGCACGGGCAGGTTGGGTACCAGAATGCCGGCCAGCGCCAGCGCCACGCCACCGGCGAAGAGAAGGGCGCCCAGGCGGGCGCCCCAGCGCCGCAGCAGGCGGACCGCCGCCGCCTCGCCCAGGCGCGGCGCCAGCAGCAGTTGGGCCAGGCGGCCGCCGTCCAGCGGCAGGACCGGGAGCAGGTTGAAGAGCGCCAGCGAGAGGTTGCCCTCCAGGAAGAAGTCGAGCAGCGGGCCGCCCGCCCAGCCGCCCTGCCGCAGCGCCACCCCCAGGGCGAGGAGGAGCAGGTTGTCCAGCGGTCCGGCCAGCGCCAGCAGCGCGCGCAGCGCGGCCGGCGCCGTCTCCAGCCCCTCCAGGCGGGCGACGCCGCCGAAGGGCAACAGCTCCACCTCCCGCACGCGCAGGCCGGTCGCCTGGGCGAGCGCCAGGTGGGCCAGCTCGTGGCTGAGTAGAAGCGCCAGCACCACGGCCACCGCCAGCCCCTGGCCGCCCAGCACGGCCGCCGCCAGCAGGACCAGAAAGGCCGGGTGGATGCGGAGGGCGACCCCGCCGACGCGCACCGACGCCGCGCCCCCGCCGTTCAGCCGCGCCCGCTCACCCGCAGCAGCACCAGGGGGTCGACCGGCTGGCCCTCCCGTTCCACCTCCAGGTAGAGGTTGGAGCCTCGCTCGCCGCTGGCTTTCCCCGCGGTGGCGATCACCTGGCCCGCCCGCACCTGCTGCCCGGGGCGGACGCGGACCGATCCCAGGCGCGCGTAGAGGAGCGTCCAGCCGCCCGGGCTGGCGACGCGCACGCTGGCGCCCAGAGCCCCCTGGCGCTCCACCTGGACCACCCGCCCGTCGGCCGCGGCCCGCACCGGCGCCCCGGCCGGCAGGCGCCAGTCGACGCCGGGTACGAAGTGGACCACTTGGCCCGCCCGCCGCCAGCCGAAGCTTCCCACCAGCTGCGCCCGGTCGCCGCCGGGGGAGGTCATGGCCAGGAAGGGGAGGCCGGCCGGGCGGTCCGCCGTCGCCGCGGGGGCACCCTGCGCGGCGGCGGAACCGGCGCTGCCGCTCTCCGCCGGCCGGCTCTCCCCGCCCCCGCCGGCTCCGCCAGCCAGCGCGGCGACGCGCTCCAGCGCCGCCCGCAGCCGTGCCACGTCCAGCTGGTCGACGGGCGCCAGCTGGCGCACGCGTGCGGCCGCCTGGCGCGCCAGCTGCGACGGAAGGTGCGCTGCCGCCGCGAAGAGGAGGAGGAGCAGGAGGGCGCCGGCCAGCTGCTGCAGGAAGGGTCCTCGCCGCCGCACGCCGCCTCGCCGGGCACGGCGCGCTCCGCCGGCGAGCGCGCCGCCGGCGCGACGCATCCGGGACAGCCGGAGCATGGGCACCGCCTCCGGGAGCATGCCTATGCCGCCCCCTGGCCGGCCCATGACAGGCTCCCGGCGCGGGATCAGAAGGCCAGCTTCTTGCGGTGGACGGCGACGGACTCGAGAAGGCCGACGGAGGCCAGGTTGACCACCAGCGAGCTGCCGCCCACGCTGACCATGGGCAGGGGGATGCCGGTCACCGGCATGATGCCGGTCACCATCCCCACGTTGACCACGACCTGGACGGCGATCATGGCCGTGATGCCGGCGGCCATCACCTGGTAGAAGGGCTCCTGGGCCTCGGCCGAGATCTTCCAGCCGCGCCAGAGGAGCAGCGCGTAGAGCGCCAGGAGCGAGAGGCCGCCCACCAGCCCCAGCTGGCTGGCGACGACCGTGAAGATGAAGTCCGTGTGGCTCTCGGGCACGTAGAGCGCGCTGGTCGGCGTGAAGAGGCCGTAGCCGAAGAGGGAGCCGGAACCCACGGCCATCTGCGACTGCAGGATCTGGTAGCCTCCGGTGGCCGCGTAGGCCACCGGATTGAGAAAGACGATCAGCCGCTCCAGCTGGTACTGCTTGAGGGGAAAGTCGAGGTGGGCGCGCAGCTGGAGGGCGATCACCCCGGCGGCCGCCAGCAGCCCGCCCAGCGCCCCGCCCCCCACCAGCCAACCGGAGAAGCCGGCCGTGTAGAGGGCCGCCAGCCCGATGGCGACGAAGACCAGGGAGGTCCCCAGGTCCGGCTGGGCCAGGATGAGGAGGATGGGCACGGCCAGGGCCAGGGCCGGCCCGCCGATCTCCCGCCAGGGGCGGACGCGCGGCCCCCTCTCCACCGTCTCCGAGCGGTTCTCGCTGAGCAGCGCGGCCAGCGTCAGGATGACCAGGAGCTTGGAGAGCTCCGCCGGCTGGAAGCTGAGGGGCCCCAACCCGATCCAGCGCTCGGCACCCCTGGCGGAGACGCCGACCAGCTTGACGGCCACCAGGAGGAGCAGGTTGAGGGCGTAGAGCGGCCGCCACCAGAGGGCGAGCCGCCGGGGATCGAGGGCGACCAGCGCGGCCCCCGCGAGAAGGCCGACGAAGGCGAAGACCGCCTGGCGCTCGGCCTGACCCCAGGTGGAGGCCTTGCCCGGCACGGCACCCGTGGCCGAGGCGACGACCAGCAGGCCGAGGCCGCTGATGGTCAGCGCCGCCCCCAGGAGCAGCCAGTCGAAGCGCTTCAGGTCGAGCTCCAGCGTCCGCCCCCCCGAGCCGTCATTATAGCCCGGGAGTCGCGGCGGACGCGGCGCCCGCCCTCAGCGGCGACCGCCGCGATGGACGGAGCGGACCGGGACGCTGGCCACCAGGGAGACGCCGCCGGTGCGCGAGGCGAAGGTGACCTCAAGCCCGCGCTCGTCCACGTCCAGGTAGCGGGAGAGCGTCCGCACCAGCTCTTCTTTGATGTCGTCCATCATGCCCGGCGAGAGGCTGGCTCGGTCCTGGGCGAGCACCGCCTGGAGCCGCTGGCGGGCCATCTCCTTGCTCCGCCCGGGCGAGCGGCGAAAGAAGTCGAACACGGCCGTCCCCCCCCCCTCGCCTAGCGCGCGCCGAAGATGCGGCGCAGCCGGCCGAAGAGCCCGTCGGGCTCCAGCGGGGTGAAGGGCACATCCTCGCCGTCGACCCGGCGGGCGATCTGGACGTACGCCTCCCCCGCCCGCGAGCGCGGGTTGGTCACCGCCGGCTCGCCGCGGTTGGTGGAGACCACGATCCACTCGTCGTCGGGCACTACCCCGATCAGGTCGACGGCCAGGATCTCCACCACCTCGTCGATGGCCATCATGTCGCCGCGCGAGACCATCTGAGGCCGGACCCGGTTGACGATCAGCTGGGGACGCCCCAGCTCCTCGGCCTCCAGCAGGCCGATGATGCGGTCGGCGTCGCGGACCGCGGAGACCTCGGGCGTGGTCACCACCAGCGCGCGGTGCGCGCCGGCGATGGCGTTGCGAAAACCCTGCTCGATCCCCGCCGGCGAGTCCACCAGCACGTAGTCGAACTCCCCGGCCAGCTCGCGCGTCAGCTCGCGCATCTGCTCCGGGCTGACCGCGGTCTTGTCCTTGGTCTGGGCGGCCGGCAGCAGGTAGAGCCCCTCGAAGCGCTTGTCCTTGATGAGCGCCTGTCTCGTCTTGCAGTAGCCCTCGACCACGTCCACCAGGTCGTAGACGATGCGGTTCTCCAGCCCCATCACCACGTCCAGGTTGCGCAGGCCGATGTCGGCGTCGACCAGGACGACGCTCTTGCCCATCCGCGCCAGCGCCGTGCCGAGGTTGGCAGTGGTGGTGGTCTTGCCCACGCCTCCCTTGCCGGACGTGATCACCAGGACCTGTCCCACGGCGGTCTCCTCCTCGTGGCCCGCGGCGCCCTTGCGCGCTCGCCCTGCGGCTGGCTATTCGTGGAGATTCCGGGGATTTCCTGTCCAGAGCGCCTCCGGGCTGAGCGGCTCGATGACGATCCGCCCCTCGCGGACCCGCGCCACCTCGGGCGTGGCAGGAAGCTCGTCGCCCCCGTCGGGTGCGCGCCCGATGACGGAACCGATGCGCAGCTGCACCGCGCGCAGGCGGAAGGCGGCGATGCGCGCGCTCTCGTCGCCGCGCGCGCCGGCGTGCGCCACGCCGCGCAGCACGCCCATGACGATGACGTCGCCGGTGGCCACCACCTCGGCGCCCGCGTGGACGTCGCCCAGGACGATGACATCGCCCTGGCGGTGGACGGCCTGGCCGGAACGGAGCGTCCGCTTGATCACCGTCGCCGGCCGCTCCGCCCGCTCCGCCCCCCCTGCCGGCAGGGCCACCGCGGCCGCCGGCGCGCCCTGCGGGGCTGCCGGCGGCTCCTCCGCCCGGCGGTCCAGCTGGAATTCTCGCCCCGCCGCCCCGTTGACGATCTGCAGGAAGTGAACCCCCCAGCGCAGGCGGAAGAGCTCCTCCAGTTCGGCGATCTGCCGGCCGTCGAGGCTGCGCCGGCCGACGTCCAGCGTGACGCCGCTGCCCCGGAGGACCAGCCCCGAGCGTTCGATCCGCTCTACCAGTCGGCGCCGGAGGTCGGCCAGGTCCTCCTCCTCGTCCAGCCGGATCCAGACGCCCGCCCGCGTCGAGCGGACCGAGATGCCGCGACTGGCCGCCATGGGCCGACCCCACCCCCGGGACCAGCTTCTGCGCCGCGGGGCGGGCTCCTGCACCTCCTGCGCGCCGCCTGTCGCGCCGCCTGTCGCAACGCGTCGAGCGCCGCCCTGCCCCCCCCCCCGCCCGGGCTAGGGTCCGGCGCCCCCGGCGGGGTTTCCCGGCGGCGTGCCCCCGGGCGGCTCCGGGCCAGCTTGCGACGGGCTGCTCGTGGCCGGCTGCGTCCCGGTTTCCCCCGACGCCAGCGCACCGTGCGAAGGTTGCGCGCCGGCGGCGGCCGCGGAGGGGGCCATCGCGGGCCGGGCGGCGGCCCCCGCCTGGTCCTGCGCCTGCAGGGCGGCCGCCTTGTCCATCCCGAAGTAGGCCTCGAAGATCTGCTCGGCCACGGGGGCGGCGGCGACGGCGCCGCCATTCCCGTGCTCCACCCAGACGGCGACGGCGATCTCCGGCTTGTCGTAGGGGGCGAAGCCGATGTACCAGCCGTCGGGCACGCCCCGTGCCACCTGGGCGGTCCCCGTCTTGCCGGCCACTTCGATGCGGCGGCCGATGGTCGCCAGCGATTTCTGCGGGAAGCCCCCGAAGGTACTGTAGGCCAGGCCCACCGGGCTCGTGCCGTGGAATCCGGGATTGTAGCTGTTGACCGCCAACATGCCTTCCCGGATCACCTGGAAGTCGGCCGCCGGCGCCGCCACCCGGCCCAGCACCTCGGGCTGCGCCTTCTTCACCAGGCGGCCGTCGGGCGTTCGGATCTCGCTGACCACGTACGGTCGGTAGCGTGTGCCGCCATTGGCGATGATCGCCGCCATCTGCGCCATCTCCAGGGTGGTGAACTGGCTCACCCCCTGCCCGATGGCGGCGTTGAGCACCTGCCCCTGCGTCCAGATCTCGCCCGGGTGGGCCTGGGCGAAGGTGGAGGGGGTGGTCATGGTCCCCTGCGCCGTATCCAGCTCGCGCAGTCCGCTGGGCACGCCCATGCCGAACTGGTAGGCCATGTTGGCCAGGTCCTGCCAGCGCAGGTGTTCGGCCAGCGTCCAAAAGAAGACGTTGTCGGAGCGGGCCAGCGCCTGGACCATGTTCATCCAGCCGCCGGCGGCCGGGTAGCTCCAGTTCTTGCCAAAGAAGCTCCCGTACCGGAGGTAGCCGGGGTCGTAGACCCAGGTGTCGGCGCTGGCCACACCGCTGGCCAGGGCGGCCATCCCCGTCACCGGCTTGAAGGTGGAGCCGGGCGAGCGCGGCGTCAGGCGTGCGTGGTCGGTCAGGATCTGGCCGGTCTTGTCATTCAGCCACTGCTCGATCTGCTGCGCCTCGGGCGAGCGGCCGGGGTCGGCCATCTTGGAGGCGACCCGCGCCCAGACGTTGGGGTCGAAGGTGGGGTAGGAAGCCATGGCCAGGACGGCGCCGGTGCGGACATCCAGCACCACAGCCGCCGCCCGCTGCGGGTAGCAGTCGCTGCGGATGCCGTCGCAGCCCGAGGGGGGAGGCGCCTGGTTGAGCTTCTGTACTTCCTCCGCCAGGGCGCGCTGCGCCACCTCCTGGACATGGGCGTCCAGCGTCAGCACCAACGTGTCGCCCTGGACGGGCGGCGTCGAGCTGAAGACCTGGATGGGCCGGCCGGCCGCGTCCACCTCCACCAGGTCGATCCCCGGCTTCCCCTCCAGGTAGGCGTTCATGCTCCGCTCCAGGCCCGCCCCGCCCACGAGGCGGGGAGCCTCGCGCGGATCCTGGTTGGGGTCCTGTCGAACGTAGCCCAGCACGTTGGCGGCCAGCGTCCCGCCCACCAGCGGGTCGTCAGGAGCACCGGGATAGACCCTCACCGGCTCGATGTCCACCTGCACGCCCGGCAGCTGGTCCTGGTACTCGCGCAGGAGCGTCCACTCGCGGGCGGTGAGGCCCAGCTTCAGCCGGATCGGCTGGTACGGGATGCCCCGGGCCGAGCGCTGCTGCTGGATCGCTTTCTCGATGGCCGCCGGGTCCAGCTGGAGGATGGAGGCGAGGAGCCGGACGCTGGCCTCGCTGGGCGGCTTCTGCGTGTAGGCCAGGAGGGCCGCCCAGACTCCCCGCGAGGTGGCCAGGACGGTGCCGTTGCGGTCGAGGATCTCCCCCCGCGGCGCCGGGGTCTGTACCTCGCGGAAGACCTGGCCCTCGGACATGGTGCGCCAGCGCTCCGCCTCGACGCCCTGCATCCAGGCCAAGCGCCCCGCCAGGACGAGCAGGCCCAAGAGCGTCACCAGCCAGAGCGCCCGCGCCCTGCGGCTCTGCTCCTGTTCTCTCCGCTCCCTGGGATCCGTCCTCTTCGCCCCCCGGCCGCCCCCGGACGGGCCTCCCCGGCCACCCGCCCGCGGCCGGCCTCTGCTTCCCATCTTCGCTCAGAAGCCGGGTGGAACCGAGAACTGGCCGGCATGCCCCGGGCGCGCCGGGCGCCCCGACCGGGGCCAGAGGACGTGGATCGCGCTGCCCACCAGCGTCTCGTAGACCGCGGCGTGCAGTCCCAGCGGCAGCAGCGCCCAGGGGTCGCCGGGCAGGTGCGCCAGCCAGCCGACGGCCAGGCCCACGCTGACGGTCTGGGCGAAGGCCAGAGGCGGCAGGACGGCGGCGGGGCCGAGCAGGTTCTCCTCGTAGAAATTGCGTGCGAAGCGGCCTCCGGCCCAGCCGGCCAGCCCCTTCCAGAGCGCCGGCAGGCCCACCAGCCGCCCGACCGCCAGGTCGGCCACGAGGCCCGCAGCCAGCCCCCAGGCGGCGCCGCGCCACGGGCCCTGTCGGAGGCCGACCAGCGCCGCGGCCACCAGCAGGAAGTCCGGCCGGACCCCGGCCACCTCCAGCCGCCAGGCCAGGCTCCAGTCGAGGACGATGGCGACGGCCACGGCGGTCAGCGCCTCGGCGTCAGCGCGGCGCACGGATGACCAGGACCTCCTCCAGGCGGTTGAGGTCGGCGGCGCTGCTCAGGTCGGCCAGCCGCGCCAGCCCGTCGGAGGCCGTGTGGACGGCGGTGACGGTGCCGACGGGAATGCCCGGCGGGTAGCGGCCGCTGAGCGGCGAGGTGAGGATCACGTCGCCCTTGCGGACGTCCGCCCCCGCCGAGAAGAAGCGCATCACCAGCCGGCCGTCGCCCGCCGCCTGGACCACGCCCTGGGCGCGCGAGTCGGCTCGTTCCACCACGGCGCCGACGGCGCTGCTGGAGTCGGTGACGAGCAGCACCGTGGCGCTGTTCCTGGATACGCGGATCACCCGTCCCACCAGACCGCCGCTGTCGACCACCGCGTCGCCCACGCCGACGCCCTGCGAGCTGCCTGCGCTGATCTGGACGGTGTCGAACCAGGCGTCGGGATTGCGGCCGATGACCAGGGCGCCCACGGTCTGGAGCGGGTACTGGAGGCTGAGCGTTTCGCGCATGGCCAGCAGCTGGCGCAGCCGCTCGTTCTCCTGGCGGACCTCCTCGAGCTGCCGGCCCAGAAAGAGCTGCTGCTTCAGCTGCTGGCGGAGCTGCCGGTTCTCGGCATAGGCGCCCGCCAGGCTATGCGCGAAATTCCAGGCGCCCACCACCTGGTCGGCCACCCAGCTGACGCCGTACTCGAACGGGTAGAGCAGCTCGTCCAGCGTCGCCTGGGGCCAGACGGGCAGGCTGCCCGGGCGGACGGTGAAGGCGGCCGCCGCCAGGCAGCCGGCGACGACCAGGAGGACGGCCGCCCTGCGCAGCGGGCGCCGCCAGCGGCTCACCCCGTCATCCCGCCCGGTTGTACCGGATCAACATCCGCTCGTACTGGCTCCAGTTCTCCACCATCACGCCCGTCCCCCGCACCACGCAGAGAAGCGGCTCCTCCGCCAGGATGACGGGCATGGAGGTCTCCTCGGCCACCTTCCTCTCCATCCCCCTCAGGAGAGCCCCTCCCCCGCTGAGCAGGATGCCGCGGTCCATGATGTCGGCGGCCAGCTCGGGCGGGGTCGTCTCCAGCGTCGTCTTGATCGCCTCGACGATCTCGTTGACGGGCCCGGAGAGCGCCTCGCGCACCTCGGCCGAGGTGAGGCGGAGATTCTTGGGCAGGCCGGTGACCAGATCCCGCCCGCGCACCTCGATGGAGGCGTCGTCGTCCACCGGGAAGGCGGAGCCGATGGCGATCTTCACCTCCTCGGCCGTCCGCTCCCCGATGAGGAGGTTGTAGTTCCTCTTGACGTAGGCCGCGATGGCCTCGTCCATCTCGTCCCCGCCGACGCGGATGGTCCGGTGCGTGACGATGCCGCCCAGGGAGATGATGGCGACGTTGGTGGTGCCGCCGCCGATGTCCACGATCATGTTCCCGGTCGGCTCCTCGACGGGCAGCCCCGCCCCGATGGCGGCGGCCATCGGCTGCTCGATCAGCTCCGCCTGGCGGACTCCCGCCTGTTCGGCCGCCTCGCGCACCGCCCGCTTCTCCACCTCGGTGACGCCCGACGGTACGCCGATCAGCACGCGCGGACGCTGCCTCAGGAAGCCACCCCCGCGGCTGGCCACCTCGATGAAGTGGCGGAGCATGCTCTGGGTGATGTCGAAATCGGCGATGACACCGTCGCGCATGGGCCGGATGGCCAGGATGTTGCCGGGCGTCCGGCCGATCATGGCCTTGGCGGCGTTGCCGACGGCCACCGGCGTCTTCCGCGCCGCGTCGACGGCGACCACGGAGGGCTCCTGCAGGACGATGCCGCGCCCGTGGACGTAGACCAGCGTGTTGGCCGTGCCGAGATCGATGCCCATGTCCCGGCTGAACAGGCTGAAAAGACCGTTGAACAAGAAATGGCTCCTCCTCCGGCGCCCGTCGGTCAGAATGCGACTCCGCGCTCCCTCAAGCTGACGTAACCATTATGTCCGATGATGATGTGGTCCAGTACGTCAATCCCTAGCAACCGGCCCGCCTCCACCAGCCGGGCGGTGACCGCCAGGTCGTCCGGGCTGGGTTCGGGATCGCCGGAGGGATGGTTGTGCGCCAGGACGATGGCCGCCGCCCCGCGCCGGACCGGCTCCCGGAAGACCTCGCGCGGCGCCGCGGGCGAGGAGTCCAGGTCGCCCAGGGAGACCCGTTCGAGACCGATGACGCGGTGCCGGGTGTTGAGCAGGACGGTGCGGAACTCCTCCTGCGGCAGGGCCGCCATGCGCCCGCGCAGGAAGCGGGCCACGTCCCGGGGAGAGCGGATCCGCTCGCCCAGGGCCCTCCCCTCGCCCGCGCGCCTCCCCAGCTCCAGCGCCGCCCGCACCGTCACGGCCTTGGTCGGACCGATGCCCGGCACCCGGCAGAGCTCCTCCACGCTGGCCTCCGCCAGCCAGGCCAGGGGCGGCCGTTCGCCGGCCATGGCCAGAAGCCTCCGGGCCAGTTCCAGCGCCGACTCCCTCCCGCTGGCGTTGCCGGTGCGGAAGAGGATGGCCAGGAGCTCGGCGTCGGTGAGAGCCGCCGGGCCTTCGGCCAGGAGACGCTCCCGCGGCCGCTCGCCGGGGGGCAGCGCGCGCAGGGGCAGGCCGCTCACGAGGCCCCGCCCGCCGCGCCCAGGCTACCATACCAGCCCTGGAACCCGACCACCAACTGGATGAATGTGGACATGGCCTCCACCACCGTCTGCCGGTCGGGCGAGCCCGCCGCCCAGCTCGCCACCGCCTCCCGGTTGGTCGCGGCCAGCTGGAGGAGCGGACCGAGCCCCTCCATGCCCGCCGGCGAGGGCGTGACCGAGGTGGCCGACCGCCAGGCCTGCTGCGCCGCCGCCAGCTCCCGGCCCAGCTGGTCGCTCCGCTGGACGGCCTCCTGGGCGCTGGCCGAGGTGCCGAGGAAGTCCTCCTCCCAGAGGCGGGCCTCGTCCCACAGGTACTGGGTGAGCGTCTCCACGGCCTGGCGCGCCGCCTCCGCGCCCGCACCGCCGGCCAGGCGGAGCGGGGCCGGGCGCAGCACCTCGGCCGTCACCGAGGGCCGAAGCCCCGCCGGCAGGCCGGCCGCGTAGGTCTCGGCGCCGCGGCGGCTCTCGAAGTACATGAGGACCACGCGGCCGCCCGGCAGCGGCTCCGCGGCGAAGCCGGCCGCGTTCAGCCCCGCCGCCTCGCGCGTGGCCGCCGCCGTGTCGGCGAAGCCCGTCAGCTCCAGGCGGTAAAGGGTGAGGGTGGTGCCGGGGATCTCCACCGGCTCTGGCGCCGGTGCGGGGGCCGGAGCGGGCGCGGGCGCGGTCGCCGCCTTCCCTCCGCTCCCGGAGGCGCCGGCTGCCGTCGGCCCTGCCGGCACGCGCGGCGGCTCCAGGCCCAGCGCCGCACGCAGGAAGGTGCTGCCCAGAAAGTAGCCCGCGCCGGCCGCCAGGGCCGCCAGCAGGAGGATCGCCGCCGCCAGCGCCCAGCCCCGGCGCAGGCGACGGCTCCCGCCCTCGCGCGGGCGGCCGGCGGGCGCCCGTGAAGCGTTGGCCGTCCGTCTGCGGCTCATGCGCCACCTCCGGAGTCCGCTTGGTTGGTAAAGTCTACCATGGCGGTGAGCCCGTCGTCACCCCTCGCGGCCCCGCTCTCCCGCGCACCCGGCTAGAGGGCGCCCAGCTGGCGGAGGCGAAGGCGGAGGAGCGCGGCGGCCGCCTCCTTCTCCTCCACCGCCCGCCGGCTCCTCTCCACCACCTCGGGCGGCGCCTTGCGCACGAAGCCGTCGCTGGCCAGCCGGGCGCGCTCGCGCCCCAGCTCCTCTTCCAGGCGCTCGAGCTCGCGGGCGAAGCGGGCGCGCAGCTCCTCGCGGTCGCCCAGGCCCTCCAGCGGCAGGATCAGCTCCGCCCCCCCGGCCACGTCGGCCAGGAAGCTGCCGGGCTCGGGCTCGGCGCCCGGCTGCACCGGCTCCAGGCCGCCCAGGCCGGCCAGCGTGCGGACCATGCGCGCCTCGTCCAGGAGCAGCCCGGCCCCCTCGCCGCGGACCAGGAAGCGCGGACGCGCGGAGGGCGCCAGGCGCAGTTCGCTGCGCAGGTTGCGCATGGCGCGGACGGCGGCCATGAGCCGCCCCATGGCTTCCTCGGCCGCGGCGTCCCGCCGCTCCTCGGCCGCCGGCCAGGCGGCGCCCATCAGGGCGGGGCCCCGGTGGGGCAGGTGCTGCCAGATCACCTCGCTGACGAAGGGCATGAAGGGATGGAGGAGCCGCAGCGAGCGGTCGAGCAGGCCCAGGAGGACCCGTTGCGCCACGCCCCGGTCGGCTTCCGCCGCCTCGTCGCCGGCCTCCGGCCGCAGGCGCGGCTTGATGGCCTCCACATACCAGTCGCAGACCTCGCCCCAGAGGAAGTCGTACAGCTCCCGCGCCGCCTCGCCGAACTCGAACTGGCCGAGCCGCCGGTCGACCGCCTCCGTCACCGCCCCCAGGCGCGAGAGGATCCAGCGGTCTTCCAGGCGCAGCCCTTCCTCGGGCAGGAGCGGCAGGCCGTCCGCATCGAAGCCCGCCTTCAGGTCGCCCAGGTTGAGGCGCGCAAAGCGCGCCACGTTCCAGACCTTGTTGGCGAAGTTGCGGGCGCCCTCCACCTTCTCGCGCAGGAAGCGCTGGTCGTTGCCGGGCGAGACACCCACCACCAGGCTCCAGCGGAGCGCGTCGGCGCCGTAGACGTCGGCCACCTCCAGCGGGTCGACCCCGTTTCCGCGCGACTTGGACATCTTCCGCCCCTGCTCGTCGCGGATCAGCCCGTGCAGCACCACCGTCCGGAAGGGCACCTGGCCCATGAACTCGAGCCCCATGAAGAGCATTCGCGCGACCCAGAAGAAAAGGATGTCATAGCCGGTGACCAGCACCGAGGTCGGGTAGTAGAGCTCCAGCTCCCGCGTCCGCTCGGGCCAGCCCAGCGTCGTGAAGGGCCAGAGCGCCGAGCTGAACCAGGTGTCGAGGACGTCGGGGTCCTGCTCCAGCTCCGTCGAGCCGCAGCGCGGGCAGCGCTCCGGCGCCTCGCGCGCCACCGTCAGCTGACCGCAGTGCGCGCAGGTCCAGGCCGGGATGCGGTGCCCCCACCAGATCTGGCGCGAGATGCACCAGTCGTGGAGGCCGTCAAGCCAGTTGAAGAAGATCCGCGTGAAGCGCTCGGGCACGAAGCGCACCTCGCCGCGCTCCACCGCCCGCCGTGCCTTGTCGGCCAGGGGCCCCACGCGGACGAACCACTGGCGCGAGACGAGCGGCTCCACCACCGTACCGCAGCGGTAGCAGCGGCCGACCGCCTGCTCGTAGCGCTCCTCCCCCGCCAGGAAGCCCCGCCGGCGCAGCTCTTCCACCACCGCCTCGCGCGCCGCGAAGCGCTCCATCCCCGCGAAGCGCCCGGCCTCGGCGGTCAGCCGGCCTTCCTCGTCGATCACCTGGACCGGCTCCAGGCCGTGGCGCCGGCCGATCTCGAAGTCGTCGGGGTCGTGCGCCGGCGTCACCTTCAGGGCCCCGGTACCGAAGTCCGGGTCGACCGCCTCGTCGGCGATCACGGGAAGCTTCCGGTCCACGAGCGGGTGGCGCAGGGCGCGGCCCACCAGGTGGCGGTAGCGCCCGTCGCCGGGATGGACGGCCACCGCCACGTCGCCGAACATGGTCTCCGGGCGGGCCGTGGCCACCTCCAGCGCCTCGCCGCTCTCGCGCCCCTCCCCGTCCAGCAAGGGGTAGCGGACACGGTAGAGGCGGCCCTCCGCCGGCTCGTGCTCCACCTCGATGTCCGCCAGGGCGGTGCCACAGTCGGGGCACCACTGGATGATGTAGTCGCCGCGGTAGATCAGGCCCCGCTCCCAGAGGCGCACGAAGACCTCGCGCACGGCGCGGGAGAGCCCCTCGTCCATGGTGAAGCGGAGGCGGCTCCAGTCGGGCGAGGCGCCCATCCGCCGCAGCTGGCGGAGGATGTTCGCCTCGTACTCGTCCTTCCAGCGCCAGACCCGCTCCACGAAGGCCTCGCGTCCCAGGCTGCGCCGGTCGAGCCCCTCCTCCGCCAGGCGCACCTCCACCACGTGCTGGGTGGCGATGCCGGCGTGGTCGGTGCCCGGCTGCCAGAGGGTGGCGTCGCCGCGCATCCGGTGCCAGCGGACGAGGATGTCCTGGAGCGTGTTGTCCATGGCGTGGCCCATGTGCAGGTTGCCGGTCACGTTGGGCGGCGGCATGACGATCGAGAAGCGCTCGCCCGTCCGGCTCCGCCCCCCCTCGGGCGCCCGGTAGAGGCCGGCCTCCTCCCAGATGCGGGCGGCCTCGGGCTCGCCCTCGGCCGGGTTCCACGCCTTCGGCAGCTCCTCCGCCACCTCTTCGGCGGCCAGGCCTTTCCGTCTCTCCTCCATCCTCGACCCCGCCTCCCAAAGGAAAGGGTCCCTCCGTGAAGGACGGAGGGACCCGCGGTACCACCTTCGTTCCCGCGCCGGCTCGTTCCGGCGCGGGCTCTCGACCCGGTATCGGCGGGCCGCCGGGCCACCCGGGGTGGCCGGCCTCGCGGGCGACCTTCGGGCGTTTCACCGGGCGGGCTTCCAGCCTCGGCCGCGCGGCCTCGACCCGCCTCTCTGCGACGGCTCCACGCCGTACTCCTCCCGCTCCTCGGCCTCTGGCCTCTCTGGCGTCGCGGCGGCCGGGCCGCCGCGGAGTGTGCCTTATTCTAGGAAGCGCCGCCCGCGCCGTCAACCGGCTGCACCCTGCCGGCGGGCGCCCCCGGCGCTCAAGAGTAGAGCAGCCCCAGTTCGCGGGCGCGGGCCGCCGCCCGCCCCACCGCCGCCTCCAGCGCCTGGCGGAAGCCCCGCTGTTCCAGGGCGGCCAGCCCCGCCATGGTCGTCCCGTTGGGCGAGGTGACCTCCTCGCGCAGCCGGGCCGGATCCTCGCCCCGCTCCAGCGCCATCTTGGCCGCGCCGAAGACCGTCTGCAGCGCCAGCTCCCGGGCCACGCCGTACTCCAGCCCTTCCTTGACGCCGGCGGCGATCAGCGCCTCGAGGAGGAGGAAGACGTACGCCGGGCCGCTTCCCGACAGGCCGGTGACGGCGTCCAGCGCCTCCTCCCCCACCTCCACCACCCGGCCCACACCGGCGAAGAGCTGCCGGGCCAGCGCCAGCTCGCGCGGCCCGGCCAGCCGCCCCGCGGCCAGCGCGGTCGCCCCCTCGCCCACCCGGCTGGGGGTGTTGGGCATGGCGCGCACCACGGGCAGCTCGCGCCCCAGGCGGGCCAGGATGGCCTCTGTGGGCAGGCCGGCCACCACGCTGACCAGGGCGGCGCCCTCGCGCACGTGGGGCCGCAGCTGGGCCAGAGCCTCGGCCGCGTCGGCCGGCTTGACCGCCAGCACCAAGAGGTCCGCCTCGGCCAGGGCGGCCTTCTCCCGCGTCGCCCTCACCCCCCAGTGCGCAGCCAGATGCTCCAGCCGGGCGCGGTTCGAGCGGTTGTTCACCAGGATGCGCTCGGGCCGCAGGCGCCCGCCGCCCACCAGTCCCGCCAGGAGCGCCTCCGCCATCTCGCCGGCTCCCACCAGGCCGAGGCGGATGGACTCCAGGCCGGGCGTCGTCCGCCCGACCGCCTCCTCCTCGGGCTCCCCCGTCATCCGTCGCACCGCATCCACCCCGGTCGCCCCCTTCCTCCGCCTGCGTCTCGCGAGCGGCCCCGTCCGCCCTTCCGGCTCCGCGGCCATGCTCCGCGACGAAAAAAGAGGCCCCCCGCCCGCAAGGACGGAGGACCCCGTGGTACCACCTTGCTTGGAGGACGGAGCGGCGCCGGCCCGCCAAGCCGGCAGCCTGGCCCATCCCCCCGCTCATGTGCCCGTATCGCGGGCCTGCGGGCGGCTCCTCGCCGCCTCCTCCCGGGCGGGTTCGGAACGGCCGGCCTTCCAGCCGCGGACCGGCTCTCTGGGCGTCCCTTCGCTCCCGTTCATCGGCTTGCGTAGGAAGGTTTCGGTGAAAGGCACTATAGCCGCTCTCCGCCCGGGCGTCAACGGCGCCTTCCGTCGCCCGTGCCGGCAGCCCGGCCGCCGGCGCGCGGCCCCCGCCTGGCTCGCCCGCCGCCGGCCCGCCCCGCTCAGCGGAACGGGAAGAGCGCCATGGCCGCCATGTCCCAGAGCGCGTGCGAGATCAGGTTGGGCCAGAGCCGGTGGAAGAGGCGGTACATGAGCGACCAGACCAGTCCCGCCGCCAAGGCGGCCAGGATGAGCATCGGGTTGCCCGTCGACAGGTGGATGCCCGTGTAGAGCACGACGGTCAGGAGCATCGCCCGGTTCTCGCCCAGGCGCGCCTCCAGCTGGCGCTGCACCCAGCCCCGCCAGAAGATCTCCTCCCCCGGACCGATGAGGAGGAGGAGCAGGAGCGCCACCAAGCCCACCGGGGTGCCGTGGCGGATGGCGTAGATGGCGCCGATCTGGAGCCCGGCCCCCGGCAGCAGGCGTCGCGAGAGGAGGTTGCCCAGGGCGAAGAGGGCGTAGAGCAGCGCCGCCGATCCCGCGCCCAGGACCGCATCGCCCGCCGTCGGACGCCGGTGCTCGAAGGGGTTGCCCGCGAAGGCCAGCGAGATGGCGATCAGCGCCCCCTGGGTGAGGCTCATCAGCAGCCAGAAGTTGAGCGGCCGCCAGACGAACATGACCGCCCAGAGCAGGGCGGCGAAGAGCCAGCTGGCCGCCAGCTTCCAGGCGAAGGAGCCGTCCGTGGCGGCGCCGGACCGCCGGTCGCCCGCGCCCGCTGCGGGCCATCTCACAGGCCGACCCCCCCCAGGAGGGCGGGAAGTCCCGTGCCCAGCGCCAGGAGCAGCCCGAAGACCATGTGCAGCCGGGCGCTGAGCGGCTCCACGGGCAGGAGCTCCCGCTCGTCGGCCAGCCCCCGCGTCACGTGCCGCCAGGGTTCCGCCGCCGCCGGCAGGCTGAGGAGGACGAGAAGCGCGGTCCAGGGTAGCGCCTGCAGGGCGGCCAGGAGCAGGACCACCCCGTAGGCGCCCGCAAGCAGGAACCGGTAGATCCAGGCCGAGGTTGGCAGGCCCACCAGGCCGGCCAGGGTGGCGATGCCGGCACGGCGGTCGAGGGCCAGGTCGCGCATGTCGTTCCCGTGCAGGATGGCCGCCACCAGGAAGCCGACCGGCAGCGACGTCCAGACCGGGAGGAGGTCGAAGCGCCCCGACTGGACCATGAACGAGGCGAGCACCTCCAGCGGCCCCATCAGCAGAAAGACCAGCGGCACACCCAGCGCCAGGTACTTGTACCCCTTGGGCCCGGCCGTGTACAGGTAGCCCGCCAGCGCCCCCAGAGCCCCCAGCCCAAGCACCCAGAGCGTGGAGCGGACGGCCAGCCAGAGGCCGATGACCAACGCAGCCACCAGGCTGGCCACGCCGGCGCGGAAGGCGGTCCGCGCGGGCAGCCGCCCCTCCAGGACCACGCGGCTGGCCCCGGCCGTCTCCGCGGTGTCGACGCCGCGCTCCACGTCCACCACTTCGTTGACGATGTTGGTGCCGATCTGGAGCAGCACCGCGCCCACCAGCGTGAGCAGAAGCTCGGGGAGCCGGAAGAAGCCCAGGTCGGCCGCCACCGCCGCCCCGACCAGCACCGGCACTACCGAGGCCGTCCAGCTGAAGGGGCGGGCGATCTCCCACCAGTCGCGCAAGCTGCCTCTCATGCTCCCCCGCGCCCCCGCAGCCTCCCGTCCCCGTCCGCCGCCGGCTCGCGCGCCGGGGCGGGAAGCAGGCCGATCCCGCGCAGGGCGAAGGGGGCCAGCTCCCCCAGGGAGGCCTGAAGATCGGCCGGCCGGCCGCCCATCAGCCAGCGCACGGCCAGCGCCTCCAGCATCCCCAGGAGCGCGGTGGCCACCGTCTCCGTCTCCCGCACGGCCAGCCGCCCCTCGCCGGCCAGCTCGTCGAGACCGGCACGGATCCGGGCGATGAGCCGCTCCTTGACCGCCTGCTGCCGCCGGCGGGGTGCCTCGCCGCCCACCGGTGCCTCGACCAGGACGATCCAGGCCAGGTCCCGGTGCTCGGCCAGGGTGCCCAGCACCGCGGCCAACGCCGCCTCGACCCGGGCGGCCGCTCCGCGCCGCTCCGCCAACGCCCGTTCCATGGCCTGCGCCAGGAGGCCGCCGAGGCGGTCGATCAGTTCGAGGAGCAGCTCCTCCTTGGAGGTGAAGTAGTGATAGAAAGCGCCTTTGGAGGCGCCCGCCCGGCGGACCACATCCTCCACCCGGGCGCCGTGGTAGCCGCGTTCCGCCAGCACCTGCTCGGCCGCGCGGAGAAGCCGGTCGCGCATCGGCGGCGTGGTCTCCCCCTGCGGGGAAGAGGCCCCCTCGCCAGGCTCCGCCGTCCGCGGTCGGCCCTCGCCGGATGCTCCCACGATGCGCCTCCCGGGGATCGACCGACCGGTCGGTCCCTTATCCGCTCCCATTCAACGCAGCCTCGCCGGCCGTGTCAACCGGCCCCTCCAAAGCGCGCGCCATCAGCAGGACGGCGCGGCCCTCCGCGGAGGAGCGGGCGGAGAGGATCCCCTCCAGGCGGAAGCCGACCGCCCGGTAGCAGCGGATGGCCCGCTCGTTGTCGGCGAAGACCCGCAGGTGGATGCGGCGGACGGAGGGGTCCGCGGAGACTTGCTCCAGCATCTGGCGGATGGCCTCGCGGCCGATGCCCCGCCCCCAGAGGTCGGTGCGGCCGATGCAGATCTGCATCTCCGCCGACCGGTCGTCCTCGTCCAGGTCATATAATCCAAGGTAGCCGATGGGCTCTCCCGACCGTTCGATCATCCAGACGCGGTGCGGGAGTCGCTCCATCAGGTCGTAGCGGCCCCGCCGGGGGTGGCCGAGCCAGTACTCGACGGCCGGGTCCGCCTGCCAGCGGGCGATGAGAGCCTCCTCCCCGGGACGCCGGGGGCGGATCGTCACCGGCGCCGGTCCGCGGTCGGGAAGCGGTTGGGACAAGGGGCCACCCCTCTCCATCGGGAGACGGCTCAAACCGCCGGCGATTCGCGTCGAACGCCGGTGAGGATTCGTTCCGCACCCGGCCTGCACCTTCCGTCAAATCCGTCCAGGCGCTCCAGAGAGCCGGCTTTGGGAGGCGGGCGGCCCGCACCCGCCGCCGACCGGCAGAGCGGGGGTCGAAGCATGGTCGACGATCGGCCGGAGAAGGCGGAGAAGCGCGAGAAGGTCTTACTCCTCGGAGTGGCCGCCGAGCGCGCCCGGGGCGAGGCCTCGCTGGAGGAGCTGGCGGCGCTGGTGGCCAGCGCCGGTGGCGAAGTGGTGGGGCGCGCGTTGCAGGTGCGCGACGAGCCCGACCCGCGCACCTACGCGGGCCGGGGCAAGGTGGCGGAGGCGGCCGCCGCCGCCCGGGAGGCGGGTGCCGAGCTGCTGGTCTGCGACGACGAGCTGACGCCCGCCCAGGCGCGCAACCTGGAGGAAGCCACCGGCCTGGCGGTGCTCGACCGCTCGGGCGTCATCCTGGACATCTTCGCCCGCCGTGCCCACACCCGCGAGGGGAAGCTCCAGGTGGAGCTGGCCCAGCACCTCTACCGGCTGCCCCGGCTGGCGGGGCGGGGCACCTCGCTCTCGCGCCTGGGCGGCGGCATCGGCACGCGGGGCCCGGGCGAGACCAAGCTGGAGGCCGACCGCCGCGCCGTCCGCGAGCGGGTCGCGCACCTCCGGCGCGAGCTGGCCGAGGTGCGCCGCCAGCGCGAGCAGCAGCGCTCGCTGCGGCGGCGGGCGGCGCTTCCCGTGGCGGTGCTGGTGGGCTACACCAACGCCGGCAAGTCGACGCTGCGGGCGGCGCTGCTGGCCCGCTTCGCCGCCGGCCAGCCGGCCGAGGCCGAGCCCGCCGGCAACCCGCGCCTTTTCGACACGCTCGACCCGACCACGCGCCGCCTCAAGCTGCCCGGCGGCCAGGAGATCCTCCTCACCGACACGGTGGGCTTTGTGCGCAAGTTGCCGCACACGCTGGTGGCCGCCTTCCGGGCGACGCTGGAGGAGGTGGCGGCCGCCGACCTGATCGTGCACGTGCTGGACGCCGCCGACCCGGCCCGCGAGGAGCAGATGGAGGCGGTCCGCGCCGTGCTGGCCGAGATCGGCGCCCTGGAGCGGCCCTCGCTCCTGGTGGCCAACAAGGTCGACCTGCTGGCGGATCCTTACGCGCTGGTGGTTCCGCCGGGGGCGCTGCCGGTCTCGGCGCGGACCGGTGAGGGCGTCGAGCAGCTGGCCGCGGCCATGGAGCGTGCGCTCTCCGAGAGCCGCGTGCGCGCCCGCTTCGTCGTCCCCTACAACCGGGGCGAGCTGCTGGCGCTGCTGCACAGCCGCGGGAAGGTGCTGGAAGAGCGTTATACCGCGGAGGGAACGGAGCTGGAGATCGAGATGGAGGACTGGCTGGCGGGGCGGATCGCCGCCGCCCTGGTACCGGCGCCGCTCAGGGGTGGGCGGCGCTGAGGGGGCCCGTGCGCCCGCCCGCCGCACGGCAGGCGCTCCTGGCCGACTTGGCGCTGGCCGGGGTGACGCTGATCTGGGGCGCCACCTTCGTGGTCATCAAGGCGGCGCTGGCCACGGTGACGCCCTTCGCCTTCCTGGCGGCGCGCTTCCTCTTGGCGGCGGCGGTCCTGCTCCTGCTCGCCCGCCGCGGTCTCGGCCGGCTCGGCCGCCGGGAGTGGACGGGGAGTCTTCTGGCCGGTCTCTTTCTCTTCGCGGGCTACGCCGCGCAGACCATCGGTCTCCAGCAGGCCTCCCCGGCCAAGGCGGGCTTCCTGACCGGGCTCTCGGTGGTGCTGGTGCCCCTGCTCGCCCCCCTGGCAGGGGGGCGGCCGCGGCCGGCCACCTGGCTGGGCGTGGCGCTGGCCACCGCGGGACTGCTGGTGCTGACGCTCCCTCCCGGCGCCTCCTGGAACGAGCTGGGGCGCCTCCAGGCGGCCGATCTCTGGCTCCTGGCCTGCGCCTTCGCCTTCGCCCTGCAGATCCTCTCCGTGGGGCGGCTGGCCTCCTCCGTCCCGGCCGAGGCGCTGACCGCCGTGCAGATGCTGGCCGTCGCCCTGCTCTCACTGGCCGCCTGGGCGTTCCTGGAGGCGCCGCGCCATCCCCTGGCCGCCACCTGGCCGGCGCTCGTCCGGGCGACCCCCGCGTTGCTCATGACCGGCCTTCTGGCCAGCGCCCTGGCCTACTGGGTGCAGAGCCGGGCGCAGGCCTTCACCACGCCCACCCACGCGGCGCTCCTCTTCACCCTGGAGCCGGTCTGGAGCTACCTCTTCGCCGTCCTCTGGGCCGGCGAGCGCCTCGCGGCCCGTCCCGGCGCCGGCGGCCTCCTCATCCTGGCCGGCATGCTCTGGACGGAGTGGAGCGGCTCACGAGCCGGCGGCGCTTCCTCCCACCCCGCCGGGGCCCGCTCCCAGCCCGCCTCCAGGAAGCGCGCCTGGACCCCCGACCCCGGCGCGGAGTAGGCGCGGCTCACCGCGGACGGCGGCGGCCAGCGCCTCCTCCAGGCGCTCCACGCCCTGCACCCGCGCGCCCGCCAGCTCGCGGTGCTCCACGCCCTCCACCTCGGGCAGGTTGTCACGGGGCACCAGGATGTGCCGCGCCCCCGCGCGGACCGCGGCCAGCACCTTGGCGGGGACGCCGCCCACCGGCCGGATGGTGCCGCGCGCCGTCACCTCGCCGGTGATGGCCACCCGGTTGTCCACGGGCAGGCCCATCAGCGCCGAGTAGACGGCGACGGCGATGGCCGCGCCCGCCGAGGGGCCGTCCACCGGCACGCCGCCGGGGAAGTTGACGTGGATGCGGTGCCGGTCCACTTCCTCGCCCAGCAGGCGGCGGAGCGCCGTGACGGCGTTCTCGGCGGCCGCCCAGACCATGGAGCGGCGCCGGACGCGGCGGCCGCCCAGCGAAACCATCTCCTCCTCGTCGATGATCCCGGTCACCTGGAGGCCGCCTGCGCCCAGCGGCGCCGGCCGCGCGCTGGCCTCGATCTCCAGGAGGGCGCCCACGTTGGGCCCGACCACCGCCAGCCCGTTGACCACGCCCACCTGCGGCTCGGGCGCCACGGTCGGCTCCAGGCGGGGCGTATACTGGCCGGTACGCACCACCCACTCCAGGTCGCGCCGCTCGATGCGCCCGCGGCGCTCGCTCTCCACCAGGCCGGCCGCCACCTGGACGAGGTTGACGGCGTCGCGCCCGTTGCTGGCGTAGCGCGCCACCAGCTCCTCGCCGCCCTCCGCCAGCGGCATGCCCAGGCGGGCCGCCGCGTTGCGCGCGATGGTGGCCACCTCCTCGCGGGTCAGCGGACGGAAGAAGACCTCCACGCAGCGCGAGCGGATGGCCTGGGGGATCTCCTCCGGAAGGCGCGTGGTGGCGCCCACCAGGCGGAAGTCGGCGGGCAGGCCGTTCTCGAAGATGTCGCGGATGTGGCTGGGGATGTTGGGATCCTCGGCGTTGTAGTAGGCGCTCTCCAGGATCACCTTCCGGTCCTCCAGCACCTTGAGCAGTTTGTTCAGCTGGATGGGGTGGAGCTCGCCGATCTCGTCGATGAAGAGGATGCCGCCGTGGGCGCGGGTGACCGCCCCCGGTTTGGGCTGGGGGATGCCCGCCATGCCCATGGCGCCCGCCCCCTGGTAGATGGGGTCGTGGACGCTGCCGATGAGCGGGTCGGCGATGCCCCGCTCGTCCCAGCGCGAGGTGGCCCCGTCCACCTCGACGAAGCGGGCCTCGGGGCCGAAGGGCGAGAGCGGGTTGGCCTTCGCCTCCTCCAGCACCAGCCGGGCGGCAGCCGTCTTGCCCACGCCGGGCGGGCCGTAGATCAGGACGTGCTGCGGGTTGCGGCCGCAGAGCGCGGCGCGGAGCGCCCGCAACCCCTCCTCCTGGCCGACGATCTCTTCGAAGCGGGTGGGCCGCGTCCTCTCCGAGAGCGGCTCGTTCAGCCGGATCTGGCGCATCTGCTGAAGGCGCTCGATCTCCCGGCGCGACTCGCGCTGGATGGCCACCCGCGCTCCCTGCTGGGTGCGCAGCAGGTTCCAGAAGTAGAGGCCGATCACCACCGCGAAGAAGAGCTGTACCGCCGCCACGGCGCTCATGGCACGCCTCGCCTCCGACGGCGGTTAGTATGCCAGCCGCTCCTCCCGGGTATCAGGGGCGAGGTCGCCGGGCGCCCGGGGACGAAGAGGCCCCGCCGGACGGATCGGCGGGGCTCCGCGGGCTGCCGGGGTGGAGCGGCCCGTCTTCACGCCGTCTCCGCCTTCGCCTGCTCCTTGGAGATGACGTCCGGCTCGCGCAGCTTCCGCACCGCGTCCAGCGTGATGCGGACCTTGGCCACGTCGCTCCGCGACGGCATCTCGTACATGACGTCCAGCATCACGTCCTCCAGGATGGCGCGGAGCCCGCGCGCCCCGGTCTTCCGGGCCAGCGCCTGATGCGCCACCTCGCGGAGGGCGTCGGGGTCGAAGTCGAGCTCCAGGCCGTCCATCTCGAAGAAGCGCTGGTATTGCTTGACCAGGGCGTTCTTCGGCTCGGTCAGGATGCGGACCAGCGCCTCCTCGTCCAGCGCGTCCAGCGTGGCGATGATGGGCACGCGCCCGACGAACTCGGGGATCATCCCGAACTTGAGCAGGTCCTCGGGCAGAACGTGGGAGAGGATCTCCCCGATGCGCACGTCCTGCTTGCCGATCAGCTCCGAGTTGAAGCCGATGACGCGCTGGCCGAGCCTGCGCTGGATGATCTTGTCCAGCCCTTCGAAGGCGCCCCCGACGATGAAGAGGATGTTGGTGGTGTCGATCTGGATGAACTCCTGGTGCGGGTGCTTCCTCCCGCCCTGGGGCGGCACGCTGGCCACCGTCCCCTCCAGGATCTTGAGCAGCGCCTGCTGGACGCCCTCGCCCGAGACGTCGCGGGTGATGGAGGGGTTCTCCGACTTCCTCGCGATCTTGTCGATCTCGTCGATGTAGACGATGCCCCGCTCCGCCTTCTCGATGTCGTAGTCGGCGGCCTGGATCAGCTTGAGCAGGATGTTCTCCACGTCCTCGCCCACGTAGCCCGCCTCGGTCAGGCTGGTCGCGTCGGCGATGGCGAAGGGGACGTTGAGGATCTTGGCCAGCGTCTGGGCGATCAGCGTCTTGCCGGAGCCGGTGGGGCCGATCAGGACCACGTTGGACTTCTGCAGCTCGACGTCCTCGTTCTTGGTACGCGAGTTGATCCTCTTGTAATGGTTGTAGACGGCTACGGAGAGGATCTTCTTGGCCCGCTCCTGGCCGATCACGTACTGGTCGAGGATCTCCTTGATCTCGCGCGGCTTGGGGACGTCGCGGAGGTCGAACTCGGCCTCTTCGTTGAGCTCCTCCTCGATGATGTCGCTGCAGAGCTCCACGCACTCGTCGCAGATGTAGACGCCGGGCCCGGCGACGAGGCGCTTCACCTGGTCCTGGTACTTGCCGCAGAAGGAGCACTTGAGCTGCCCCTTCTCCTCGGTGAACTTGAACATCCGGCCCCCACTCCTTCCTGCCAAGCCCCTCAGTGCTCCTTCCGCTTGGACCGGGGGATCAGGATATCGTCGATGAGGTGGTAGGCCTTGGCTTCCTCGGCGGACATGAAGTAGTCCTTCTCCGTATCGGTGTTGATCTTCTCGATATCCTGGCCAGTGTGATAGGCGAGAATACGGTTGATCCGCTGGCGGTCCTTCATGATCTCCTCGGCGTAGATCTTGATGTCCGTCGCCCGGCCCTGGAGGCCGCCGGTCCAGGGCTGGTGGATCAGGATCTTCGAGTTGGGCAGCGCGTAGCGCTTGCCCGGCGTGCCACCGGCCAGGAGGACGGCCGCCATGCTCATGGCCACGCCCACGCAGATGGTGGAGACGTCGGGCTTGATGTACTGCATGGTGTCGTAGATGCCCAGCCCGGCGTCCACGGAGCCGCCCGGCGAGTTGATGTAGATGGAGACGTCGCGGTCGGGGTCCTCCGTCTCCAGGAAGAGCAACTGGGCGATCACCAGGTTGGCGATGGTGTCGTCGATGGGGGTGCCGATGAAGATGATGCGGTCGCGCAGAAGGCGGGAGTAGATGTCGTACGCCCGCTCGCCGCGGTTGGTGGTCTCGATCACCATGGGAACCAGGTGGTCCATGCTTCTCATGCCTCACCGACCTCCTCCTGGCCTTGCTCGCCATCCCCTGCGGCTGCGCCCTCTGCCTCTCCGCTTCCATTCTCCACACCGGCCAGGCCCATCTCCACCAGGCGCTCCACCGCCTTGCGGCGCGCGATCCCGGCGGCCACCCCGGCGCGGTTGGCAGGCTGGCGGAAGAGCTGGCGGACCGAGGCCGCCCGCTCACCGTAGGCCGCCGCCATCTGCTCGATCTCCTCGTCCACCTCAGCCTCGCCGGCCTCGATGCCCTCCCGGCGCGCCACCTCGGCCAGCACCAGCTCGGCCTTCAGGTCCTCCACGGCCTGCGGCCGCAGCTCGTCCAGGAGCTGCTCCAGCGTCTGCCCGCTCCGGCGCAGGAACTCCTCCAGCTCGAGGCCCTGGCGGCCCAGCTGGAGGCGAAGATCCTCCAGTCGGTGGCCCAGCTCGTGCTCCACCATGGAGTCGGGGAGCTCGACCCGCGCCTTCTCCACCACCTGCCGCACCGCCTCGCGCTCCAGCTCGCGGCGCTGTTCGGTCTCCTTCCGCTCCCGCAGGCGGCGCCGCAGGAGGGCGCGCAGCTCCTCCAGCGTCTCCAGCCCTTCGCCGCGGGAGCGGGCGAAGTCGTCGTCGAGGTCGGGGAGCTCCTTCCTCTTCAGCTCGTGCAGCCTCACCGTGAAGAGGGCCTCGCGGCCGGCCAGCGACGTCTCGGGGTACTCCTCCGGGAAGCGGACGGTCAGCCGCCTCTCCTCCCCGGGGTGCATCCCCTCGATCCCCGCCTCGATCTCCGGCAGAAGCCTCCCCGAACCGAGCTCGACCATGTACCCCTTGGCCTCGCCGTTGGGGATGGGCTTGCCGTCCATCTCGCCGCGGAAGTCGATGACGGCGAAAAGGCCGCGCTCCGCGGCGCTTTCCTCCGGGACCGCCACCAGTTGGGCTTCCCGCTCGCGCAGGGCCTGGAGCTCGGCCTCCACCTCCTCCTCGGAGACCTCCACCGGCCGCGGCTCCAGCTTGAGCGTACGGTAGTCGTCCAGCTCCACCTCGGGCCGCACGTCCACCGTCGCCCGGAAGGTGAAGGGCTCGCCCTTTTTCATGGTGAGGATGTCGATGTCCGGTTCGGCCACGGGCTCGAGGCCGCTCTCCTGGAGCGCTTGCCGGTAGGCCTCGCCGACCAGCTCGTCGACGGCCTCGTCCCAGAGCGCACCCTCCCCCAGGTACCGCTCGAGAAGCCCGCGCGGCGCCTTCCCCTTGCGGAAGCCGGGGATGTTCACCCGGCGGACCAGCTTGCGGTAGGCGCGTTCCAGAGCCTGCTCGACGCGCGGCACCTCCACCTCGATCTCCAGGACGGCGCGGCTCTTCTCCTTCTTCGCCAGCGTGGCTCGCAACCGGTGGTCCTCCTCCCCCGCGGCCGCAAAACTCGAAAAATGGCCCCGCGCTTGACTTTTCGGGCATCCCACCCCGCGGGTACGGCTCATTATAGCATCGCTCCGCACGCCTCTCCGGCAGCCCCTCCGCCGGGGGGCGGGCGCGCCCGGGGAGCGCGCAGGGGCGGCGCGCCGCGCCGCCCCTGTTCCGTCAGATCTGGTGCGAGGAGAGGGATTCGAACCCTCACGCCTCTCGGCACGGGATCCTAAGTCCCGCGTGTCTGCCGGTTCCACCATCCTCGCTCTGCGACTGGCTGGGGCGGCAGGATTCGAACCTGCGCGTGGCGGTTCCAAAGACCGCTGCCTTACCGCTTGGCGACGCCCCAAACGGAGGTGGGGTGGCTGGTGGGACTCGAACCCACGGCCTCCAGGGCCACAACCTGGCGCTCTGACCGCCTGAGCTACAGCCACCGCGAAAGACCTGCTGGCGCGCCCGGCAGGAGTCGAACCTGCAACCAGCGGCTTAGAAGGCCGATGCTCTGTCCATTGAGCTACGGGCGCCCGCGCACTGGAGCGGGTGACGGGAGTCGAACCCGCGTACCCGGCTTGGAGGGCCGGTGCTCTACCGTTGAGCTACACCCGCCGAAACCCTGGCCGGAGCAGACCCATTGTACTTGGCCCCGCCCGCGCGCGCCAGCAGGCGGGCCGCGCCGGCCATCCTATTCTGCCGCGCCGGGCTGCGCCTGTCGAGGCACGCCGATAAGATGGTGGCGGGCCGGGGCCGCCGGGGCCTCGCGGCCCGGGCAGGGAGGGACGGCCATGATCCGCGTCAAGCGTGTCTACGAGCCGGCGGAGGAGGGGGACGGGCTGCGCTGCCTGGTCGACCGCCTCTGGCCGCGCGGCCTCTCGCGCGAGGCGGCCGGCGTCGACCGTTGGCTGAAGGAAGCGGCGCCCTCGCCGGAACTGCGCCGCTGGTTCGCCCACGATCCCGCGCGCTGGGCGGAGTTCCGGCGCCGCTACAGCGCCGAGCTGGAGGCGCGACCCGACGCCTGGCAGCCGCTCCTGGAGGCGGCGCGCTCGGGCGGCGTCACCCTTCTCTACGCGGCGCGGGAGCCGGTCTACAACAACGCTGTCGCCCTCAAGGCCTTTCTCGAGGAGCGCCTGGAGCGGTCGCCGGACTGAGCCGAGGGCCCGCCGGTCCCCGCGGCCGGGCCGGACAAAATGGTCGGAGCGGCCGGATTCGAACCGGCGACCTCCTGCGCCCAAGGCAGGCGCGCTGCCAAGCTGCGCCACGCTCCGCAAAAATGGATGCTAGCATCCGAGCAGTTCCCGCCGCAAGATCGGCACCAGCGCCCGCATCGCTTCCCCGCGGTGGCTGTAACGGTTCTTCTCCTCTCCCTCCAGCTCGGCGTACGTCTTTCCCAGCTGCGGCAGGAGAAAGAGCGGGTCGTAGCCGAAGCCGTTCGACCCCCGCGGGGCCTCCAGGATGCGGCCGGGCGTCTGCGCCACGGTCACCCATTCGCGCCCGTCGGGCGCCACCAGCGCCAGCGCGGCGTGGAAGGTGGCGCCGCGCCGCTCGGGCGGCAGGCCGGTCATCTCCTGCAGAAGCTTCCGGTTGTTCGCCTCGGCCGTCGCCCCCGTTCCCGCCCAGCGCGCCGAGTGGATGCCTGGCCGGCCCCCCAGGGCCTCCACCGCCACGCCCGAGTCGTCGGCCAGCGCCCACGTCCCCGCGGCGCGCGCCGCCGCCCGCGCCTTGATCAGGGCGTTCTCCTGGTACGTGGAGCCGTCTTCCTCGGGAGGCCGGTAGCCGGGCAGGTCGTCGAGCGTGAGGAGCCGGAGCCGCCCCGTCTCCACTCCCAGCGCGGCCATGAGCGCCACCAGCTCCTCCACTTTGCCCGGGTTGTGCGTCGCCAGCACCAGGCTCGGCCGGCCGTTCGCCTCCAAAGGGCATCCTCCCCGCGACGCGGGCGAGGCGGTGCGGCGGCAGGCATCCTCCGCCGCCTCGCACGGAACGGGCGCCGGGGTCTGGCCCCGGCGCCGCTCCTCCCGCAAGGATTGGGTCCTGGAAAGTGGTGGAGGTGCGGGGGAGCTGCCCCCCCGGTCCGCGAACGAGCCCACAGGGATTCTACGAGCGTAGCCCTCGTACGGATCTCGCCGTCGCCGCGCCCGAGGGCGGGCCCGGCGGCAGCCACCCCGCCTGGATCTCGTCACCCTCCCCGCGGGGAGGGGGTAGGGCGACCAGCCTGCCGAGTGACGTCGAGCGGCGACCGCAGGCAGGTCCGCCGTCGACGTGGCGTGCTAGTTAGGCAGCCAGAGCGTACTCTTCGTTGGCACCTGATGGTGCTTCCGCGGTTTTCCGAGACGCGGTGCTCGGCTCGCTGCCCCTGCCAGCCCGGCTCGCGTCGAGCCTGCTCACCCCCGCAAATCTTCCGGGCGTCGCGGGCGGCGTTCAGCGCTGGCGCAGGGCCCGCTCGATCCGCCGCCTGGCGTCGCGCTCCGCGATCGCCCTCCGCTTATCATACTGCTTCTTGCCGCGGACCAGCGCCAGCTCCACCTTGGCCCGCCCGCGCGCGATGTAGAGGCGGAGCGGCACCAGGGTGAAGCCCTGCTGGCGCACTCGTCCGTAGAGGCGGTCGATCTCGCGGCGGTGGAGGAGGAGCTTCCTGGGGCGCAGGGGGTCGTGGTTGAACCGGTTGCCCTGTTCGTAGGGGGCGATGTGCATCCCGTAGAGGAAGACCTCGCCGTTCCGGATCATGGCATGGCTCTCGCGCAGGTTGACGTGGCCGGCGCGGATGGACTTGATCTCGGTGCCGGTCAGGACCAGCCCCGCCTCGACTGTCTCCTCCACGAAGTAGTCGTGGCGCGCCTTCCGGTTTTCCGCCACCTGCCGGTCGCCCCGCACCCGTCTCCACCTCCTCTCGCCGGACCGCACCGTTCAGAGCCAGCGGCGCAACTCCTCCTCCACCGCGGCCGCCGCCGGCGCCGGCCGCGCGTCCCCCGTCCCGGCGCCCCGGTCGGGCGCCGGCCTGAGCCGTGAGCGGAGCCAGAACGCCAGGGCCGCGGCCCCCGCCGCGAGCCCCAAGAGCGGCAGGAGCCAGACGGCCAAGAAGGCGCCCTGCCGCGGCGGCTCGTTCAGGATCCAGATGCCGAAGTTGCGCACGTAGTAGTCCAGGATCTGCTGCCGGCTCTTTCCCTCGGCCAGCATCTGCCGGATCTGGGCGCGCATCTGGGCCGACTCGGCCGTCTGCGACTCCGCCACCGACTCGCCGTTGCAAACCGGGCAGCGCAGGAGCTCCTCGATCGCCTGCGCCTCCCGCTCCAGGGCGGCCGGGTCCGAGGTGGCGGCCGTCCCGGTGGCCGGCGCGGCCAGCAGCCGGGCGGGCGGCGCCGCGAAGGCCAGCAACAGGAGGGCCAGCGCCGCGACGGCCAGCCGTCTCCAGCGGGCCGCGCCCGCCGGGCGGCCCCTCCAGCGGAAGCCGGCAGGCTCCCTTCGCTCCGCCTGCATCGCGCTCTTCATCCCAGGCCATTATAAGGCGGAAGGATCCGAGCCACCGGATCCCTCCGCCAACGTCAGCGGTCAGGGGAGAGGTGAAGGGCCGCCCGCCGGCGGCCGGCGGGGTTCGGGACCCGCGCGTTTACCGCTGGGCGGGGTACTGCGTGGAGAGGTTCTGCTCCGCCAGCTGGATCATGCGGCGCACCATGTTGCCTCCCACCGCGCCGCACTGGCGAGCGGGCAGGTCGCCCCAGTAGCCGCTCTGGGGCGGGGTGACGCCGATCTCCGAGGCGACCTCGTACTTGAACTGGTCCAGCGCGCGAGCGGCCTCCTTGACGAGCGTCCGGTTGCCCTGGCCTCGTGCCATCCTGACTCACCTCCCATCGGCCGGAGTCAGTCGCTAGTCTCGACGCCGCCGGGGGGAGGGATACTGAGAACAGGGGCCAAGGCAGGCGCGCGCTAATCGCGGTGCGCGGCTGGCGGTCCTGGCTTTCCGCGCCGTCGCGGAGCGGAGGCGGTGCGGCCCTTGGCGCTCTTGCGCCGGGCCTTGCGCCGCCCGCCGGTCGCCGCCTCCGCGGGCGCTGCGGCCTCGGCTCCGGCGTCCGCCCGCCGGGCGCGTCCTCCCCGTCGGCTCCGCGCCGACCGGTCCGCCGCCTCGTCGCCGGCCGGCTCCACCAGGAGCAGGTCCATGCGCCGCTCCACCCGGTCCACCGCGGCCACGCGGACGCGGACGGGGTCGCCCAGGCGGAAGATCCGCCCGCTCCGCTCGCCCACCAGCTGGAGCGCCTCGGCGTCGTACTGGTAGTAGTCGTCGGTCATGGTGGAGACGTGGACCAGGCCCTCGGCCAGGTTGGAGAGCTGTACGAAGATGCCGAACGAGGCGACGCCGCTCACCCAACCCTCGAAGACCTCGCCCACGCGGCCCTCCATCACTTCCATCATCTTGGCCTCGACCGACTCGCGCTCGGCCTCCTCCGCCTCGCGTTCCGTAGCCGAGCAGTGGTCGGCCAGCGCGGGGAGCAGCCGGCGCCATTCGGCCTCCTTGGCCGGCGGCACGCCCCCGGGGCGGAGGGCGGCGTGGATCACGCGGTGGATGAACAGGTCGGGGTAGCGGCGGATGGGGGAGGTGAAGTGGCAGTAGTTGCGCGTCGCCAGGGCGTAGTGGCCCAGGTTCTCCGGGGCGTAGCGGGCGCGGGCCATGGAGCGCAGGACCAGCGTGTGGATGAGGCGCTCGCCCGGACGCCCGCGCACCTGCTCGACCACGCGCTGCAGCTCGCGGGGATGCGGCTCGGCCACCGAGCGCCAGGCGATGCCCATGCGGCCCAGGGCGGCGCGTAGCTGCTCGAGACGCTCCGGCGACGGGCGCTCGTGCACCCGGAAGAGGAACGGGAGCCGCCGCCAAAAGAACTCCTCCGCCACCGTCTCGTTGGCCGCCAGCATGAACTCCTCGATGAGGCGGTGCGCCTCGTTCCGCTCCGCCACCACGATGTCGGTGGCGCGGCCGGCCTGGTCGAGGAGCGCCTGGGCCTCGGGCAGGTCCAGGTCGATGGCGCCGCGCTCCTTCCTCCGCTCGTGCAGCCGCGCCGCCAGCTCCCGCATCTCCAGCAGCATGGTGGCCACCGGCTCGCCCAGCTCCCGGCGGACGGCCGCGTCGCCGCGGAAGAGCGCCCAGACCTGGGTGTAGGTGAGCCGCGCGCTGGAGCGGATGACGCTGGGGACGATCCGGTGATCCAGCCGCTCGCCGCGCGCGTCGAAGTCGATGAAGACGCTGAGCGTCAGCCGGTCGACCCCCGGGTTGAGGCTGGCGATGCCGTTGGAGAGTTCGGGCGGCAGCATGGGCAGCACGCGGTCCACCAGGTAGACGCTGGTGCCCCGCCGCCGCGCCTCGCGGTCCAGCGCGCTCCCCTCGCGCACGTAGTGGCTGACGTCGGCGATGTGGACGCCCAGCCGCCAGCGCGCGCCACCCGCGCCCGGTTCCAGGGAGACGGCGTCGTCGATGTCGCGCGTCTCCTCGCTGTCGATGGTGACCACGGTCTGCCGGCGCAGGTCGAGACGGCCCCTCCGCTCGGAGGGACGTACCTGTTGGGGGACGGCGGCCGCCTCGGCGAGGACCTCCTCGGGGAAGTCGGGCCGGAGCCCGTGGGCGGTGAGGATGGAGAGGATGTCGACGCCCGGCTCGTCAGCCCGTCCCAGGCGCGAGAGGATGCGACCGACGGCGCCCTGGCGGCCCTCCGGCCAGCGATCGATCTGGACGACCACCTTCTCCCCGCTGGACGCGCCGGCGAGGGCGCTGCCCGGGACGAAGATGGTGGGCAGGCGGCGGTCGTCGGGGCGGACGAGGCCGTAGTCGCCCTGCACCTCCAGGAGGCCGACCATGGTGGGATGCGCCCGCTCCAGGACGCGGATCACCCGGCCGGTGCGGCGCCCGTCCCGCTCCAGGTCGAGGAGCCGGGCGACCACCAGGTCGCCGTGGAGCGCTCCGTCCATGTCGCCGGCGGCCACGTAGACGTCGCGCGCCTGCCGGTCGCCGGCCAGGACGAAGCCGTAGCCCTTCTCATGGGCCTCCAGGCGACCGACCACCAGGTTCATCCGCTCGGGCACGCCCAACCGGTTCCGGCGCGTGCGGACGATGGCGCCGCGCGCCTCCATCTCCTGGAGGAGGCGGCGGACTGCCTCGGAGGCGCCGCGGGGCACGTGGAGCGCCCGCATCAGCTCCTCTTCGGTGAGGGGTCGGTAGGCTTCCTCGCGCATGAAGGCGAGGATGCGCTCCTCCCGCTCGGCCTCGGCCCGCTCGGCGGGCTCGTCCAAGCCGTGCACGCCCCCTTCCCGCCCCCTACCGCTCCACGAAGGCCAGCGCCAGGGCGACGGCGGCCAGCAGGACGGCGACGACGACGGTGACGCGCGAGAGGAACTGGTCCAGGCCGCTCCGCTTGCCGAAGATCTGTTCGGCACCGCCGCCGATGGCGCCCGAGAGGCCGGCCGACTTGCCCGACTGGAGCAGGACCGCCGCCCCCAGCACGACCGAGGCCAGGACGAAGAGGATGGTCAGAACGGTTGCCAGCAAGGCGCCGCACCTCCACGCGACGGGGGGCGCCGGCGCGATCCGGACGCCTCCCCTCGGGACTCCGCCAGTCTAGCATAGACTGCCCGGGCCGCGCCGGAGCGGCGCGCCCGCTGCTCAGGCGCGGGCGTAGAGCGAGCGCCCCGCGAAGAGGGCGCTCTCGCCCAGTTCCTCCTCGATGCGCAGGAGCTGGTTGTACTTGGCCACGCGCTCGCCCCGGGAAGGCGCTCCGGTCTTGATCTGGCCGGCGCCGGTGGCCACCGCCAGGTCGGCGATGAAGGCGTCGGGCGTCTCCCCGGAACGGTGCGAGACCACCGTCCGGTAACCATGCTCGCGCGCCAGGCGCATCGTCTCCAGCGTTTCGCTGACGGTGCCGATCTGGTTCACCTTGACCAGGATGGCGTTGGCCACCCCTTCGCGGATGCCGCGGCGGAGCCGTTCCGGGTGCGTGACGAAGATGTCGTCGCCCACCAGCTGCAGCCTCCGACCCAACCTCTCTGTCAGCGTCCGCCAGGCGTCCCAGTCTTCCTCGCCGAGCCCGTCCTCCAGCGAGACCAGCGGGTAGCGGGCCGCCCACTCCTCGTAGAGGCCGATCAGCTCCTCCGCAGAGCGCTCGCGACCCTCCAGGCGGTAGCCGCGCGTGGCGTCGCCCAGCTCGCTGGCGGCCACGTCCACGGCCAACGCCACCTGCTCGCCCGGCCGGTAGCCCGCACGTTCGATGGCCGCCACCAGCAGGTCGAGCACCTCCTCGGGCTTCTCCAGCGCCGGGGCGAAGCCGCCCTCGTCGCCCACCGCCGTGGTGAGGCCCCGTTCGGCCAGGAGGGTGCGGAGCGCCTGGAAGCTTTCGGCGCCGGCGCGGAGCGCGTCGGCGAAGCGCTCGAAGCCGAGGGGGACGAGCAGGAACTCCTGCACGTCCAGCGGGTTCTGGGCGTGGCGCCCGCCGTTGACCACGTTGAGCATGGGGACGGGGAGGAGCCGCGCGCCCGCGCCGCCCAGGTAGCGGTAGAGGGGGACGCCCAGCGAGCGGGCGGCGGCTCTCGCCACCGCCATCGAGGCGCCGACGATGGCGTTGGCGCCGAGGCGCGACTTGTCCGGCGTGCCGTCCAGCTCGATCAGCGCCCTGTCGATGCCCGCCTGCTCCTCGGCGTCCCAGCCCATCAGCTCGGCCGCGATCTCGTCGTTGACGTGCCGGACGGCCTCCTCCACGCCCCGCCCGCCCCAGCGGGAGGGGTCCTGGTCGCGCAGCTCCCGCGCCTCGTGGCTGCCGGTGGAGGCGCCGGAGGGGACCGCGGCGCGCCCCAGCGTGCCGTCTTCCAGCTCGACGTCCACCTCCAGCGTGGGATGCCCCCGCGAGTCGAGGATCTGACGCCCGTGGACTCCGACGATCGTCGCCATGGGGATGCTTCCTCCCTTCGTTCGCACCGCGCCCGGCGGCCCGCGGGCTCACGCCTCGGCCGGCTCCGCCAGGAGGTCGCGGCCCTCCATCACCGCCGGCCGCGGAAGCCCGAGGAGACCGAGAGCGGTGGGCGCCACGTCGCGCAGGCCCCCCGGGGCCAGCTCGCGCGGCGCCCGGCCCGGCACCACGGCGATGAAGGGGACGGGGTTGGCGGTATGGGCCGTATGCGCCTGGCCCGTCGACGCGTCCTCCATCTCCTCGGCGTTGCCGTGGTCGGCCGTGATCAGCACCGCGCCCTCCCGCTCCAGGACGCCCTCCACCACCCGCCCGACGCAGCCGTCCACCGTCTCCACGGCGCGGACCGCGGCCTCGAAGTCGCCGGTGTGACCCACCATATCGGCGTTGGCGAAGTTGAGGACGACCAGGCGGTAGTCGTTCCCCGCCAGCGCCTGCAACAGCCGTTCGGTAATCTCGGGCGCGCTCATCTCCGGCTTCAGGTCATAGGTGGCCACCTTGGGCGAAGGAACCAGAATGCGGTCCTCGCCTTCGAACTGGCGTTCCTCGCCGCCGTTGAAGAAGTAGGTGACGTGCGCGTACTTCTCGGTCTCGGCGATGCGCAGCTGGCGGCCGCCCGCGCGCGCCACCAGCTCGCCCAGCGTCTCCGTCAGATCCGGCTTGGGGAAGGCGACGGGCAGCGCCAGCGACTCCTCGTAGCGGGTCATCATGACGAAGCGCAGCCCCAGCGCCGGGCGCGGGAAGGGCTCGAAGCGGTCGTCGGTCAGCGCGTGCGTCAGCTGGCGCGCCCGGTCGGCGCGGAAGTTGAAGAAGACGACGCCGTCGCCGGGCCGGATGCGGCCCGGCGCCTCCCCGCCGCCGTCCGGCGAGGGCAGGATGACGGTGGGCTGGACGAACTCGTCGCTCTCGTCGCGCGCGTAGGCGGCGTGAAGCGCCTCCAGAGGCTCCCGGGCGGCCAATCCGCGGCCCTCCACCAGCGCCCGGTAGGCCCGCTCCGTCCGCTCCCAGCGGCGGTCGCGGTCCATGGCGTAGTAGCGGCCGGTCACCGTGGCGATGCCCGGCAGGCCCAGGCTCTCCGCCCTGGCCTGCGCCTCGCGCAGGAAGGGCTCCGCGCTCCGCGGCGGCGTGTCCCTCCCGTCCAGGAAGGCGTGCAGGTAGACGCGCCCGAGCCCCGCGCGCGCCGCCATCTCCAGCAGGGCCAGGGCGTGGCGGATGTGGCTGTGGACGCCCCCGTCCGAGAGCAGACCGATCACGTGCAGCGCCCGTCCGGCGGCGCGCGTCTCCTCCATCACCCGGCGCAGCACCGGGTTCTCGAAGAAGCTCCCGTCCCGGACGGCCCGGTCGATGCGGACCAGGTCCTGCCAGACGATCCGCCCCGCCCCGATGGTCAGGTGGCCGACGTTGGAGTTGCCCATCTGCCCCGCCGTCAGTCCCACCGCCTCGCCCGAGGCCTGGAGCTCGGTATGCGGCCACTCGCGCCAGAGGCGGTCCATCACCGGCGTCCGCGCCGCCAGGATGGCGTTGCCGCGGCGCTCGCGCCGGATGCCCCAGCCGTCCAGGACCACGATGGCCAGCGGGCCCCGCACGGGCCCGGGCCGGGCCGTCCCGCCCGTCGCCGTCACGCGCCCCACCCGCCCCGGCGGCGCGCGGCGGCGACGATGGCGGCGAACTCGGCCGCCTCCAGGCTCGCGCCGCCCACCAGCGCCCCGTCGAGCTCCGCCTGGCGCAGGAAGCCCTCCGCGTTGGCGGCCTTGACGCTTCCTCCGTAGAGGACGCGCAGCTCCGCCGCGTCGCCGCCCAGCCAGCGGCCCGCCCTCTCGCGGATGAAGGCGGCCACCTGCGCCGCATCCTCGGGCTGGGCGGCACGGCTGGTGCCGATGGCCCAGACCGGTTCGTAGGCCACCACCAGGCGGCCCAGCGCGGCGGCCTCCAGCCCGGCCAACGCGGCCGCCAGCTGGCGTCCCACCACCGCCTCGGTACGCCCCGCGTCCCGCTCCTCCGCCGTCTCGCCGACGCAGAGGATGGGACGGAGCCCCGCCTGCAGCGCCGCCGCCACCTTTCTCTGCACCGCGGCGTCGTCCTCGCCGTAGACCAGGCGGCGCTCGGAGTGGCCGACGATCGCCCATCGCGCGCCGGCGCCCAGGAGCATGGCCGCCGAGACGCCCCCGGTGAAGGCGCCCGCCGGCCGCGGGTCCAGGTCCTGGGCGCCCAGCTCCAGCCCCGACCGCGCCAGCGCCTCACCCGCCGCCGCCAGCCCGGTGTACGGCGGGCAGAGCACCACCTCGGGCTCGCCGGGACGGCCGGGATCGAGGCCCAGCGCCTCCAGCTCCCGGCGGACCGCCGCCGCCAGCTCGCGCGCCTCGGCCGGCGCGCCGCGGTTCATCTTCCAGTTGGCGGCCACCAGCGGCCGCCGGCCCCCGGCCTCAGGCATCGGCCAGCGCCTCGATGCCGGGGAGCGGCTTCCCCTGCACGAACTCCAGCGAGGCGCCGCCGCCCGTGGAGACGTGGTCGAAGCGGTCCGCCAGGCCCAGCTCGTCCACCACGCGCACCGAATCGCCGCCGCCCACCACCTTGTAGGCGTGGCTGTGCGCGATCACCTCGGCCAGCCGTCGCGTCCCCTGGGCGAAGTCGTACCATTCGGTGACGCCCAGCGGGCCGTTCCAGAAGATGGTCCGCGCCTTGCGGATCTCGGCCGCGAAGCGCTCGACGGTCCGGGGCCCGATATCCATGGCCACCCACGTCTCCGGCACCGCGTCCACCGTCACCACTTGGTGGTCGGCCGTCTCCTCGAAGAAGTCGCCCACCACCAGGTCGATGGGGAACTGCAGCTCGCGCCCCAGCTGGTGCGCGCGGTGGACCAGCGCCCGCGCCTCGCTCGCCAGCTCCGGCTCCACCAGCGACTTGCCCATCCGGTGCCCCATGGCCAGAAGGAAGGTGTTGGCCATGCCGCCGCCCATGAGCAGCACGTCGGCCTTCTCCAGGAGAGCCTGCAGAACCGGCAGCTTGTCCTTGACCTTGGCTCCGCCCACCAGCACCACGTAGGGTCGCTCCGGCCCGAAGAGACGGGAGAGGCCGCGGATCTCCTGCTCCATCAGGAAGCCCGCTACGCCCTCCAGCCGGCTCCCCACACCGGCGGTGCTGGCGTGCGCGCGGTGGGAGGAGCCGAAGGCGTCGTTGACCCAGAGATCGGCCAGGCGCGCCAGCGCCTCGACGAAACGCGGGTCGTTCCGCTCCTCCCCGGGGCGGAAGCGGAGGTTCTCGAGCAGGAGGATCTCGCCGGGCTGGAGGCGGTCGACCATGGCCTCCACCTCGGGGCCCACGCTGTCGGGGGCCAGCGGCACGGGCCGCCCGAGCAGCTCGCCCAGCCGCCGGGCCACCGGCGCCAGGCTGAGGCCTGGAACCACCTCGCCCTTGGGCCGCCCCAGGTGGGAGCAAGCGACCACGCGCGCGCCCTGGTCCAGGAGGTAGCGGATGGTGGGCAGGGCGGCGCGGATGCGCGCGTCGTCGGCCACCCAACCTTCCTTCAGGGGAACGTTGAAGTCGACCCGGAGAAGGACGCGCCTGCCTCGCACGTCGATGTCGCGGACGGTCTTCTTGGCCATGCTCTTGCACCTCCCCCGTGGTCGCGGCACGGCGCACCGTGCCGGCGTGCGGCGCGGCGGCCTCAGAGCCCCTTGGAGGCCAGGAAGCGGACCAGGTCGAGCAGGCGCGCCGAATAGCCCCACTCGTTGTCGTACCAGGCGACCGTCTTGACGAGGCGTCCCTCCAGCACCATGGTGGAGAGCTCGTCCACGATGGAGGAGTAGGTGGAGCCCTTGTAGTCCATGGAGACCAGCGGCTCGCGGCTGACGCCCAGAATGCCCTTCATCGGCCCCTCCGCCCAGCGCTCGAAGGCCGCGTTCACCTCCTCCTCGGTCACGTCGCGGGCGAGCTCGGAGACCAGGTCGGTGATGGAGACGGTGGGCGTGGGCACGCGCAGCGAAAAGCCGTTCAGCTTGCCGTTCAGCTCCGGGATGACGCGCCCGATGGCGACGGCGGCGCCTGTGGTGGTAGGGATGATGTTCTGGGCGCCGGCCCGCGCCCGGCGCAGGTCCTTGTGGGGCAGGTCGAGGATGCGCTGGTCGTTGGTGTAGGAGTGGACGGTGGTCATCAGGCCGCGCACGACGCCGAACTCCCGGTGGAGCACCTTCACCATGGGGGCCAGCGAGTTGGTGGTGCAGCTGGCGTTGGAGATGACATGATGGCGGGCCGGGTCGTACTGGTCCTCGTTGACGCCCAGCACGACGGTGATGTCCTCGCCCTTGGCCGGCGCCGAGATGATCACCTTGCGCGCGCCGCCGCGGTCGATGTGCAGGCGGGCGTGCTCCCGGTCGGTGAAGCGGCCCGTCGACTCGATGACCACGTCGACGCCGTACTCCCGCCAGGGGATCTCGCCGGGGTCGGTATGGCGGAGGAAGGCGATCCTGCGGTCGTCCACGCGGATGGCGTCCTCCTCCGCGCGGACGTCGTGCTCCCAGACCCCGTAATTGCTGTCGTATTTCAGCAACAGCGCGAACGAGGCGACGTCGGCCACGTCGTTGACCGCCACCACCTCGACCTCCGGATCCTCCCAGGCCTGGCGCGTGAACCGCCTTCCGATGCTGCCGAATCCGTTGATGCCGACGCGAACGGTCACCTTCCGGCCTCCTTCCCGCCCGGCGGCCCCGAGGGCCGGATCCCGAGGCCTCTCCGGGCTGGCGATCTCCTCCAGCCACTGTCCGCGGACATTATAACCGCGGCCCTAGTCTGCCCCGGCGCCCGCCAGCGCCAGGGCGGCGCGGGCGAGGGCGCGCCGCGCGGGCAGAAGCGGCAGCGCCGCGAGCAGGTTGAGCAGGCTGTGCGCCATGGCCAGCCGGGCCGCCGGCGCCGCCGCCAGCGCCCCCGCCGCCCGCGCCAGCGCCTCGCGGCCGAGGAGGAGCCAGGCCAGGTCGGCGGCCAGGTTGAAGAGGAGGTGGGCGGCCGCCACCGCCCGCGCGCGCCGTCCCAGCGCCGCCGCCGCCAGCAGCGTGTCGGCGACGGTGCCCAGGTCGCTGCCCAAGAGGACGGGGATCGCCTGCCCCAGGCCGAGGGCGCCCGCCTGGAGCAGCCGTTCCAGCAGGCCCACCACCAGCGCCGAGGAGAAGGCCAGCGCCGTCGCCGCCGTCCCCACCAGGAAGCCCCACCCGGCCCCGGCACCGCCCAGCGCCGACTCCAGCCACCCCGCGCCGCCCGCTCCGGCCAGCGCCGCGCGCGCCGCCCCGCCCAGCAGGTCGAGTCCGGCCAGGAGCGCGCCCAGGGCGCCGGCGGTGCCCGCGACCGTCCTCCACGCCGGGCGCCTGGCCCGCCCGGCCGACGCCCGGCCCGCGGCCCAGAGGGCCAGCGCCCAGGGCCAGGGGAGCGGGGCGGCGGCCACGTGCGAGGTCAGGGTGGTGCCCACGTTGGCACCCAGCACCATGGCCACCGCGCCGGCCAGGTCGACGGCTCCGGCGTCGGCCAGCGCCTCCAGCAGGATCACCCAGGCGCTGGAGGAGCCCAGCAGCACCGTTCCGCCCGCCCCCGCCAGGAAGGCCAGGAGCGGCCGCTCCCCGGCGCCCCGCGTCGCCGCCGCCAGCCGCGGCCAGGCGGCGGCGGATCGTCCCGCCTCCGTCGCCTCGCGGAGCGCCAGCAGCACCAGCGCCAGCCCCGCGGCCAGGCCGAGGAGCGCGCCGGCCGGGCCCACGCCATCGCCTCCCGGCCAGCCCTATGCCCGCGGCGGGGCCGGAAGACCCGGACGAGTCAGGCGGCCTTCCCGTCGAGGAAGAAGCGGAGCACCTCGCCCAGGTCGCCCTCGCGCTCCACGGGCCGCCGTCGCTCCAGGTTGCGCGGCAGCCGGCGGACGAAGAAGGTGTGGATGCCCAGCTCGCCCGCCGCCATGTCCTGGCGCATGTCGTTGCCGAACATCCAGCACTCCTCCGGGCGCGCCCCGAGGAGCTCCAGCACCTCCCGGTAGTAGCCCGGGTGCGGCTTGACGTCGTGCATGTTCTCCAGGGTGGTGACCAGGCTGAAGGGCAGGTCGTCCACGCCCGCCCAGCGGAGGCGCTCGCGGACGGCCGCCTCCGGGAAGACCGGATCGGTGGCGACCGCCAGCCGCCATCCCGCCGCCAGCGCCGCCTCGAGCACCTGCCGCGCCTCCGGCCAGCGCTGGCTGAAGCGCGCAAGCGAGGGGAAGACCTCGCGGTAGAAGCGGTCGAAGGCCCGCCGCAGCTCCCCCTCCAGCGCGGCCGGGAGGCCCCGGTAGAAGCGCTCCTCGAAGCGCGCGGCGTTGCTCCGCCGCCCGTCGCCCGGCGCGGCCAGCGCCGCCAGCCCTTCCTCCATGCGCCGCGCCAGCTCGGCCGGCGCCAGGAGCGCCGCCACGTGCCGGCTGAGCGCCTCCAGGTAGGGCGGGAAGAAGGTGGCGATGTCGAAGCCGAGAAGCGTGCCGTCCAGGTCGAAGAGAGCCGTCTTCACGAGCCCGCTCCCTCCTCTCGCCGCCCGGGCGCCGGAAGCGGCGGCGCCTCGGCGGAGGGCGGCCCTCCCCCGGCGGGCAGGGCCAGGCGGCTGGCGCTCACCTCGACGCGGCCGATGAGGAGGGCGGTCAGGCTCTCGACCCGCTCCGCCACCCGCCGGCGCACCTGCGCCAGCACCCGGTGGAGCGGCGGCCCGTAGAGGAGCTCCAGCTCCAGCCAGATGTCGAGCCTCCCCGAGCGCTGCTCGACGCGGCAGCGCAGGACGTCGCGCACGCCCGGCACCTGCAGCGCCTCGAAACCGGCCAGGGCGACCAGCGCCTGGCGGGCGATGGTGAAGTGGCCGAGCCGGCTGTAGGTGGGCCGCACCACGGAGCGCTCCACCCAGGCCGTGCCGTGGCGGCGCGTGCGCAGGAAGAGGACCAGCGGGTCGATGAGGTAGCCCGGGAAGCTCCGCCGCACCTCCAGCGTCGGCGCGGGGATGACGTGCTTCCCGGCGTTCTGCCGCTCGCCCAGCGCCTGGCGGATCTCCTCCGGCGTGGCCAGCTCCTCGATGCGGTGGACCCGCTCCGGCGGCGGCAGGTCGAGGGCGCGGCAGATGCGCGCCACCATGGCCTCCGAGGTGCCGATCACCAGCAGCGGCAGGCCGGGACGCCGCTCCAGCGCCTCGCGGACGGCGGCCGCGTGGGCCGGGTCCTCCAGGATGGCCGCGCGCACGGCGGCGATGGGGTTGGGCGCCCGCTTGGCCGAGCGGCCGGCGACGATCCGCTCGCGTTCGATGAGCAGGCCGTCGTCCAGGAGGAGCGGGCAGCCCAGGTCGTAGGCCAGCTGGGTGGCGCGGTGGCTCTTCCCCGTCCCCGCCGGCCCGACCAGCGCCTCCACCCTGCGCCCGCCGCTCATCCGCGCCCGTCGCGGGCGATGGCCCGCAGCACCTCGCCCGCCGCCTCCAGCGCCAGGTCGACCAGCCGCTCGTCGTGCACCGTGGAGAGGAAGTTGGCCTCGAAGGGCGAGGGCGGCAGGTAGAAGCCCCGCTCCAGCATGCCGTGGAAGAAGGCGGCGTAGCGCGCGCCGCTGGCGCGCCGGGCGCCCTCCAGGTCGCGCACGGGCTCGCCGGTGAAGAAGGGGGTGGACATGGAGCCGCGCCCGTTGACCGTCAGCGGCACCCGCGCCTGCCGCGCCGCTTCCTGGAGACCGTTGCGCCAGCGCTCCCCCAGCCGGGCCAGGTGCTCGTAGACGCCCGGCCGCTCCAGCTCGCGCAGGGTGGCCAGCCCCGCCGCCACCGCCAGCGGGTTGCCCGCCAGCGTCCCCGCCTGGTAGACGGGCCCGGCGGGGGCCAGCTGTTCCATCAGCGCCCGCGGTCCGGCCACCGCCGCCAGCGGGAGCCCGCCGCCGATCACCTTGCCCAGGCAGGTCAGGTCGGGCTCGACGCCCAGCTGGCTCTGCACGCCGCCCCAGCCCAGGCGGAAGCCGGTGATCACCTCGTCGAAGATGAGGAGGGCACCCGCCCGCCGGCTCTCTTCGCGGAGGAGCTCGAGGAAGCCCGGCACGGGTTCCACCACCCCCATGTTGCCGGCGACGGGCTCGACGATCACCGCCGCCGTCTCCTCCCCGCGCTCCCGGAAGTAGGCGCGTACGCCCTCCAGGTCGTTGTACTCGAGGACGCTCGTCTCCTGCGCCAGCGCCGCCGGCACGCCGGGGCTGGAGGGGACGCCCAGGGTGAGCGCGCCCGAGCCCGCTTCCACCAAGAGGCTGTCGGAGTGCCCGTGGTAGCAGCCGCGGAACTTGAGGATGCGCTGGCGGCCGGTCGCCGCCCGGGCCAGCCGCAGCGCGGTCATGGTGGCCTCGGTGCCGGAGTTGACCAGGCGTACCTGCTCCACCGAGGGGATGGCGGCGGCGATCCGCTCGGCCAGATCCACCTCGGCCAGCGTCGGCGCGCCGAAGCTGGTGCCGGCGGCAGCCGCCTCCTGGACGGCGCGCACCACGGCCGGGTGCGCGTGGCCCAGGATCAGCGGGCCCCACGAGCCGACGAAGTCGACGTAGCGGTTGCCGTCCACGTCCTCGATCCAGGCGCCCTGGCCGCGCGCGATGAAGAGCGGGCTCCCCCCCACCGCGCGGAAGGCGCGGACGGGGCTGGAGACACCGCCGGGAATGCGTTCGGAGGCTCGCCGGAAGGCGGCCTCCGAACGGGGACGCTCCACCTCTGGATACGCCTCCTCCTGGTCGCTGCGGGTCAGCCCGCGGCTAACCCTTCTCGCTCTTCCCCAGGAGTTCGCCGATGCGGCGCTCCAACTCCTCCTTCTTGCGGAAGCCCTCCAGGCGGGCCATCTCCTGCCCGTTGCGGAAGACCAGCAGCGTCGGCACGTTCTTGACGCCGTAGATCATGGCGCTGACGGGGTTCTCGTCCACGTTCAGGCGGAAGACCTTCAGGTCGGGGCGCTCCTCGGCTAGCCGGCCGATCTCCGGTTGGAGCGCCAGGCAGGGCCTGCACCAGGGTGCCCAGAACTCGACCACGGCGACCAGCTCGCAGTGGTAGACCTGCTCGGCGAAGGTGAAGTCGCTCAGCTCGGCCAGCTCGCCCATCTCGTCGCCCCCTCTCCCCGCGGCGGAAGCTTGCGGCCGCTATTCGACGCGCGGAAACGGGTGCCCTGCTGGAACTCTATGTTGCCCGTGGCAAAGAGCGCTATTCCTTCACCCATTTGCCGCCCACCGGCCCTTTTCGGCGCGGGGCCGCCGCGCGCACCTCGGCCAAGCCCCGTCGCATAACCTGCCGCGGCCGGCTCCGGCGAAGCGCCCGGCGGCACGCCCGGCGCCGTCCGCGGCCGGCCGGGGGAGGGAAGCACCCTGCGCATCCGCCGCGTCCTGCTCCTGGACCTGTCGGGCGTGCCCGCCGAAGCTCTGGACGAGGGCTGGGCACCCAACCTGGCGAGCCTGGCCGCCTCCGGCGACCGCCGCAGGCTCAGGCCGCCCTTCCCCTCGGCGGCCTCCACGCTCCACGCTACGCTGGTGACGAGCCGGCCGACGCGGCTGCATGGCATCGTCGCCGACGCCTTCTACGACCGCGAGCTGATGCGCCCCATCGCCTGGGCCAACTCGGCGCGGCTCCTCCAGGCGCCGCCGCTCTGGAGCTGGGAGACGGGGGGACGCCCGCTCCGCGTCACCACCCTCTTCTGGGCCAACTCCTGGGGTGCGGAGGCCGACGCGGTGGTGGCCCCGCCGCTGCCCAGCGCCCCCTGGGCCAGCGACAGCCCGCCCGTCGGCTGCTCCACCCAGCCGGCCGGGCTCTCCGAGGAGCTGGGGCGGGCGGCCGGCCCGCTCACCTCGGGCGACTGGTGGGGACCGGGGGCGGGCCTGCGCGCCGCCCGCTGGACGCTGGCGGCCCTCGCCTACCTGCTGGAGCGGCGCGGGGCGGACGTGCTGCTGGCCTACCTGCCGCAGGCGGGGCACACGGCGCGCCGCTTCGGCCCCGGCAGCCCCGAGGCGCGGGCGGCCGTCCTCCGCCTGGACGGCGAGCTGGGGCGGCTGCTGGCCGCCCTGGAGCACCGCGGCACGCTGGCGGCGACGGCGGTGCTGGCGCTCTCCGGCCGCGCCATCCGGCCGGTGACGAGGCCGCTCCCGCTCAACCGCTTCCTGCGGGAGGCGGGGCTGCTGGCCGTCCGCCGCTCGGGGGGCCAGCTCTACCTGGACCTGGGAGGAAGCCGCGCCTTCGCCGTCTGCGACCAGCAGGTGGCGCACATTTACCTGCAGGGCGCCCGCCCGGCGGAGGTCCGCGGCGCGCTGGAGGGGCTGCCCGGCTTGGCCGCCCTGCTGGAGGAGGCGGATTTGCGCGCCCTGGACGCCGACCACCCGCGCTCGGGCGACCTGGTGGCCATCGCCGAGCCGGACGCCTGGTTCCCCTACGACTGGTGGGACCGGCCCGAGGAGGCGCCGCCGGTGGCCCGGCGGGTGGATCCCACCGGCAAGCCCGGCGTCGACCCGCTGGAGCTGCTGGCCGGCCCGGACGGCGTCCCGCTCGACCGCAGCGTGCTGCGCGGCTCCTTCGGCTCGCTGGCGGGGCGGCCGGAGGAGGGGTGGCTGGTCAGCTCCCGGCCCCTGCCCGCTCTGGCGCAGGACGAGGAAGTGGCCGCCGAGGAGGTGGGACCCATCCTCGCCGCCTGGCTGGGGCTCCAGCCGGGCTTGCGCCTGCTCCGCGCCGCCCGCTGAATGGGGGCGGCCGCCGGACCGGTCCCGTCCGGCGGCGTGCAGACGAGAAAGCCCGAGAACGGATGCGTCCGAACGAGATGGCCCACGTCCCGCCCCTGCGACCCGACGCTTCTGCCGCCGGGCCCGACGGGCGCCGCCTGATCAATCCCGACCTTTTTGGTTAGGTTTAAAGTGGCAGCGAGACCGAAGGCTGCCGGTTCTGCGACGCTTCTTCCCGAGAGGAGGTGTCGGAGGTGCTCGGTACCTACGGTTGGCTCGCCGTCATCGTGGTCGGCCTGGTCGTCGGCTGGCTGGTGGGGGCCTACGCCATCCCCAACCGGGAGTACCCGGCGGGCTGGATCGGCTACCTCCTGGCCGGCCTGGTGGGCGGCGTGGGCGGCGGCTGGATCCCGGGCAACTGGGGCTGGACGCTCGACCACGCCAACATGGTCGCCTCCATCGTCCTGGCGGCCGTGCTCACCTATGTGGTGGGCCTCTTCGGCAAGGCCAAGGTCTCCGGCTGAGGACGCGATCGTTCCCTGATTCATCCGGTCTGATGATCCCTCGCTGAGCGGCGCGGGCAGGGGCGGAGGCCCCTGCCCGCGGCCTTCCGGCCCCCCGCGCCGCCGCTGGGGGAGATTCCCGGCTATGATGGGCGGCGGGAGGTGGACCCTTGCCCAGCTTCGAGCAGTACTACGCCATCCGCCGGGTGAGCCGGGTGGGCTTCGGCGCGGACGGCCGCGACCTCTTCTACGTCATCGACACCAGCGGGCAGTTCAATGGCGGCACCCCCTGCGGGGCGGCTGCCCGGAGCAGCTGACCAGCTTCGACCGCGGCACCGTGCGCGCCTTCCAGCTCTCCCGCGACGGCCGCCGCCTGGCCCTGCTGGCCGACCAGGACGGCGACGAGCGCTACCAGCTCTACCTGATGGAGCCGGAGGGCGGCTGGCCGCGGCGGATCACCACGCGGGACGACGTCCAGTACCTTCTGGCGGGCGGCGCCTTCTCGCCCGACGGTCGCCGGCTCGCCTTCGCGGGGACGGAGAGCCGTCCCACCGACATGGAGCCGCTCATCCTGGACGTGGAGAGCGGCGAGGTGCGGAGCGCGGGCGGGGCGCCGGGGCGGAACCGCTACCCGGCCGGCTGGTCGCCCGACGGCTCCTCCCTGCTCGTCCTCGACCAGGAAGGGAACACCCAGGCGAACCTCTACCTCCTCCGCCTCGACGAGCCCGGCGCGGAGCCCGAACTCCTCACCCCCCACGAGGGCGAGGCCGTCTACGCGCCGGGACCCTGGCTGGAGGACGGCTCCGGCTTCTTCCTGATCAGCGACCAGGGGCGCGACTTCGCCGGGCTGGCCTTCTACCGCCTGGCGGAGCGGCGCCTGGAGTGGCTGGCGACGCCCTCCTGGGACGTCCAGGAGGTGACGCTGAGCGCCGACGAGCGCTACCTGGCCTACACCGTCAACGAGGACGGCGTCAGCCGCCTCCACGTCCTGGATCGGGCGACCGGCCGCGAGCCGGAGCTGCCCTCGCTGCCCGACGGCGTCCTCTACAGCCTGGAGGCCTCGCCGCGCCCGGGCTCGGGCGAGCTCTGCCTCCTCCTGGCGCGGGCGAGCCGCCCCGCCGACGTCTACGTGCTGGACTTCCTGGAGGGGGAGCTCCGGCGCCTGACGCGCAACCAGCTGGGCGGCCTCTCGGCCTCCGACCTGGTGGAGCCCGAGAAGGTCCGCTTCACCAGCTTCGACGGGCGCTCCGTCCCCGCCTGGCTCTACCGGCCGCGCGCGGCCGGGGAGGGCCGGCGCGTGCCGGCGATCCTCTCCATCCACGGCGGGCCGGAGTCGCAGGAGCTGCCGATGTACATGTACGGCGGGCTCTACCAGGTCCTCCTCGACCGCGGCATCGCCGTCCTGGCGCCCAACATCCGCGGCTCCACCGGCTACGGCCGGAGCTACCAGAAGCTGATCCACCACGACTGGGGCGGCGGCGAGCTGCGCGACCTGGAGGCGGCCGTCCGCTGGCTGCGCGAGCAGCCCTGGGTCGACCCCGGGCGCATCGGCGTCTTCGGCGGCAGCTTCGGGGGCTTCGCCACCCTCTCCTGCGTCACGCGCCTGCCCGAGTACTGGGCCTGCGGCGTCTCGCTGATGGGCCCCTCCAACCTGGTCACCTTCGCCCGCGCCGTCCCGCCCAGCTGGAGGAAGTGGATGGCCGCCTGGATGGGCGACCCCGAGAGCGAGCGCGACTTCCTGTTGGAGCGCTCGCCCATCACCTACGTCGACCAGGTCCGCTGCCCCATGCTGATCGTCCAGGGTGCGCGCGACTTCCGCGTGGTGCAGGCGGAGTCGGAGCAGATGGTGGAGGCGCTCCGCGCCCGCGGCCTGGAGGTGGAGTACCTGCTCTTCGAGGACGAGGGGCACGGCTTCATGAAGCGCTCCAACCAGGAGCGCGCCTGGCGGAGCGTGGTCGACTTCCTCACCCGCCACCTGCTGGGCTAGGGCGGCGCCGCCGGCGCGGCGGAGGGGCGGGAGGCCGCCCCCCGCCGCCTAGCCCGCGGCGGCCGCGCCGCTGCCCTGACGGACGAGCGCGCGGCGGATGGCCTCCCGGTCGTCGGCCCCCAGCTCCAGCGCCGGGTCGCCGGGATCGAGCCAGGCCAGCTCTGCCAGCTCCCCTTCCTGGGGCCGGAGCGGGCCGGCTGCGGGCAGCGCCACCAGGAAGTAGTAGCGCAGCGAGTGGAAGGCACGTCCGAAGAAGCTGACGTAGCTCTCGGCGAAGTAGAGGCTCTCCAGCACCCGCGGGCGCAGCCCCGACTCCTCGGCGAACTCGCGCTCCAGCCCTTCGGCCAGGCTCTCCCAGGGCTCCACGCCGCCGCCCGGCAGCTCCCAGCGGCCGGTGAAGAGCGAGCGTCCCAGGAACACGCGCCCCTCCCGCAGCGCGACGCCGTAGCAGGCGGGCCGCCAGCGGACCTCGGCCGCCGGGAAGTGGCGGGGCTCCCCCCGCACGGTGGGACAGAGGATCTGCCGTTCGGGCGGTCGCGGCCGCGCCAAGGCTCCACACCTCCTCGCCCGCGCCGCGGGCCGCGGCCGCGGGCCGGCTCTCAGCCGTCCGACTGCTCGCGTCCGGCCAGCAGCCAGGCGGTCACGCGCATCAGCCGGCGTGCCAGGTAGGCCGCCGCCTCCAGCACGCTCTCCGGCAGCGGCTGCCCGGGCTTGGCCGTGGCGCTCACCCCGTAGGGGTTGCCACCGGCGGCGAAGACAGCCGGATCGGTGTAGCCGGGCGGGACGAGGATGCAGCCCCAGTGGTGAAGGACGTTGTAGAGCGCCAGGAGCGTGCTCTCCTGCCCGCCGTGGTCGTTGGAGGCGCTCGTGAAGCCGGCGGCCGTCTTGCCCGCCAGCTTGCCCTGCGCCCAGAGCGGCCCCGTGGTGTCCAGGAACTGCTTCAGTTGCGACGCGACGTTGCCGAAGCGGGTGGGCGTCCCGAAGAGGTAGGCGTCGGCCCACTCCAGGTCGTCGTATCCGGCCTCGGGCACGTCGCGCGTCGCCTCGAGGTGGGCGCGCCAGGCGGGGTTGGCGTCGACGGCCTGCTCGGGCGCCAGCTCGCGCACCCTGCGCAGGCGCACCTCGGCCCCCGCCTCTCTCGCCGCCGACTCGGCCGCCCGTGCCAGCCGGTAGATGGTGCCCGTGGAGCTGTAATAGATGATGGCCAGACGGACGGGTCGCATGCTCGCCAAGTCGCCTCCGGTCCTCCATGGTAGCGCAGGCCGCACCTGCGCGCCCCCCGGCCGCTTCGACCGCCCGGTAACGAGGGGGGTGCGGCCGGACGGAGTATGCCCGGAGCGGGTGTTCGAGCGACGGACGGGACGGGGGGAGCGGGGATGCGCGTAGGCGTGGCGCTGGACTCCACCGGCGACCTGGACCGGGCCACCCTGGAGGCCTACGGGCTGGAGTCGGCGCCGGTGGTCGTGCTGGTCGACGGCCGGGAGCTGGAGGCGGGCCCGGAGGCGGACCGGGCCGCCTTCGCCCGGCTTCTGGCGGGCACGCCCGTGGAGAAGATCAGCACCTCGGGCGTCAACGTGGAGGCCTGGGGCGAGGCCGTGGACCGGCTGCGTGCGCGGGGCGCCGGCTCGGTCCTGCTCCTCTCCCTGGCCTCCACCCTGAGCGGCACCCACCGCAGCGCCGTGGCCGCCGCCCGGCTGGCCGAGCCGTTCCCCGTCCGCGTCGTGGACAGCGGCACCGCCTCCTGCGGGCTGGCCGCGCTGGCGCTCTCCGCGGCCCGCCTGGCCGCTTCCGGCGCCTCCCTGGAGGAGATGGAGGGCTGGGTGCGGAAGGCGGCCGCCCGCACGCGGACGATCCTGGCCAGCCGCGACACCAGCATCCTCCGCCACCTGGGACGCCTGCTGGAGGCGGAGCCGGGCGGCTCGCCGGAATACGTCCTTCTCGACCTCGGCGCGCGCATCCGTCCGCTCGGCGCCGCAGAGGGCGTCGAGGAGGCGGTGGAGCGGCTGGCCGCGCTGTTCCGCGAGCACTGGCAGGGCGGGGACGGCCCCGAGGGGGGCTGGCAGCTGGTGATCGGCCACGGGGGCAACGCCGACGCCGCCCGGCGGCTGGAGGAGCGGCTCGGGCAGCTGGCCCCCGCCGGGCAGCGGTTCCACGTGTTGCGCGTCGATGACGGCCCCATCTTCACCCTCCTCTCCCGCGGGCCGGGCGGCTTCGGCCTGGGCGCGGCGCCGCTCCCCGGCCGCCTCGACGAGGCGGGGGCGGCGCGCGTATGAGCGCCGGCCGCGCGGGGAAGGGCTTCCCGTAGCCGCATTCCGGCCGCCGCGGCGGCCGGCGGGAGGGATGGGGGACGGGCTCGGTGGGACGCTGGGGCGTGGCGGCGCTTCTCCTGGTGGTCGCCGGCGCGCTGGTGCTGGCCTGGGGCGGCCAGTACGAGGCGGCCGCCGGCCACTGGGCCAGCCGCCTCTACGCCAGCCCGGGGAGCCCGCAGGCGGCCCGCGCGCTGGCGCAGATGGAGATCGCCCGCATCCGCTACATGACCCGCGAAGTGAGTACGGTGGCGCTGGCGCTGGCGGCGCTCTGGCTGCTGGCGCGGGCGCCCGCCGCCTGGTTCGGCGGGCTGGAGGCGCGCCTGGGGCGCTGGGCGGAGGAGGCCCGCCGGGCGGCCGCCGAGCGGCGCCGGCTGGTCCGCCCAGGAAGCCGGCCCGACTGAGTCGAATCGGGAGCGCCGTGGAGGGAGAGGCCATCCTGCTGCCGCGCCGCCCCCGGCGAGCGCTCCTGGCCGCGCTGCCGCTCGTGGTGCTCCTGCTGACGGCGGCGGCGCCGGCCCCCGTCGATCCCGCCGCCGAGCTGGACGGGCTGCCCGCGCCGCCGCCGCCGGTCGTCCGCTACGTGCTGGACGTCCGCCTCGACCCTGCCCGCCACCGCCTCAGCGGGCGCGAGCGGATCGTCTGGCGGAACCCTTCCTCGCTGACCGTCGACGCGCTCTACCTGCACCTCTACATGAACGCCTTCGCCGGTCCGGAGACCACCTTCGTGCGCGAGTCCGGCGGCCAGCTGCGCGGCGTCCGCTGGGACCCGCGCCATCCCGGCTGGATCCGCGTGGAGGGCGTGCGCCTGGAGTACGTCCAGCCCGACGACCACAACCCGCAGGACCGGACGCTGGCCCGCCTGCCGCTCCCGCGGCCCGTTCCCCCGGGCGGCACGGCGACGGTGGATCTCTCCTTCGAGGAGCAGCTGCCCAGGGTCTTCGCGCGGGCGGGCTACGCCGGCGACTTCGTCCTGGCCGGGCAGTGGTTCCCCAAGGTGGCGGTGCTGGAGCCGGCGGGCACGCGCGGACGCACCTCGCCGGGCTGGGATCTGCACCAGTACCACGCCAACAGCGAGTTCTACGCCGACTACGGCGACTACGACGTCCGCCTCACCGTGCCGGCCGACTACGTGGTGGGGGCGACGGGCGTGCAGGTGGGGAGCTCGCAGCCGCAGGCGGGGTGGAAGAGCGTCCGCTTCCTGGCGCAGGCGGTCCACGACTTCGCCTGGACCGCCGATCCCCGCTTCGTGGTGCGCGAGGAGAGCTTCCGCGCCGCCGGCCTGCCTCCGGTGCGGGTGCGGCTCCTCCTCCAGCCGGAGGACGTCACCTCGGCCGGCTTCCAGTTCCGCATCCTGCAGGGCGCCTGGCGGCTCTTCGGCCGTAGCTGGGCCCCCTACCCGTACCCCGTCCTGACCGTGGTCGACCCGCCGAAGGGGGCGGAGGGCGCGGCCGGCATGGAGTACCCGACGCTGATCGTGGGAGGCTACCCGGTCCCCGGCGCCCACGAGCCGCAGGAGCCGGCGCTGGCCGACGTGCTGGTGCACGAGTACGCCCACCAGTACTGGTACGGCCTGGTCGGCTTCGACGAGACCGAGGAAGCCTGGCTCGACGAGGGGCTAGCCACCTACTCGGAGATGCGCGCCATGGCCGCCCTCCTGCCGCGGGCGCCACTGACCCCCGGCGAGCTGGGCCTGGAAGGGCTGCCGACGGCGGCGCTGCCCGGCCCGCTCCGCTGGCTCGCCCCGGGCCTGCCGCCGCTCACCGCCAGCGGCGACGACCTGATCCGCCTCCAGTACCTCCCCATGCTGCCGCCGGAGCAGGTGCGGCCCGCCTGGCAGGAGAGCGACGACGCGCGCTACTGGTACACCGCCTACGGCCAGCCGGGCCTCTTCTACCTGAGCCTGGAGGGCTACCTCGGACGTGCCACCTTCGACCGGGCGCTCTCCACCCTTGTCCACCGCTACGCCTGGCGCCACCCCTCCACCGACCAGGTGCGCGCCGTCTTCGAGGAGGTGTCGGGCCGGCCGCTGGGCGACCTCTTCCGCCAGTACGTCACCGGCGCGCGACGGGTCGACTACGGGATCGACTCGGTCCGGCCGGCCGTCCAGGGCACCCAGGTGACCGTCCGCCACCTGGGCGACGGCAGCTTCCCCGTCCGGGTCGAGGCGACCTACGCCGACGGCAGCCGGCGCATCCTCGGCTGGGACGGGCGCGGCCAACAGCGGACGTTCACCTTCCCCGGGGCGCCGCAGGAGGTGCGCGTGGCCGGCGGCCTGGCGCTCGACGTGGACAACGCCGACGACGTCTGGCGGCAGCGGCCGCCGGCCTGGCCCTTCGCCCGCTGGTGGGGCGAGCTGGCCTACCTGGTGGAGACGCTCCTGAGCGGAGGGGTGCTCTGGTGAGGCGGTCGTTTCGCGCGGGGCTCGCCTTCGTCGCCCGCCACGCGGGGGCGCTCCTTCTGGCCTGGTTCGTGACGGCCGCGCTGGGCGCCCTCCCCTGGCTGGCCGTGCCCTCGCTGGGCGCCTTCCTGGCGGCCCTGCCGGATGCGGCGGACGCCTGGGCGACGCTCGACGGCGGCTGGCTCCTCGGCATGCTCCTCGGCCCGCACGCGCCGCTCTCGGGGCCGCCCGCGCCCACGCCGGCCACCTTCCCTGCCGGCACGGCGCCCGGCGCCGGTCTCGCCGATCCCGACGCCACCCTGCGAGGAAGCCTCCTCGTCGTGGCCCTCGTGCCGCTCCTCGCCTGGCTGCTGGGACCGCTCCTGGCCTCGCTGACGCTGGGCCGGGCGCTCCTCGCCGAGCAGCCGGGCGGGGGCGACGAGGGCGCGCCCGCCGCGGCCCGCCGCAGCCTGGGCGCCGATCTCCGCCTGGCCCTCGGACCCTTCTACCGGCTCTGGGCCGCCGGCATCCCCCTGACGCTCGCCTCGGCCGCCCTCTTCGCCGCGGCGGGCGCCGCGCTCGGCCGCCTGGCCGGCCCCGCCGGCGGGCCGTGGGGAGCGCTCCTGGGCGGCGCCCTGGGCGCGGCGCTGGCGCGGCTGGCCGTCGACGCCGTCCGCCCGGCCATCCTGGCGGCCGCCCGCACGGGCCGGCGGCAGGGCGCCTGGGTGCTCTTCCGCGCGCTCCTCGGCAGGGCCGCCCTGCCGCTCTGGGCCGCCCTGCTGGCGCTGGCGGCGGTGGCCTTCGTCGCGGGACGGCTCCTCGCCGCGGCGCAGGGGTGGCTGGTCTGGGGCCGGCTTCCTCCCGCCTGGCTGGGGACGTCGCTCCTGCTCCTCCTCCAGCAGCTGGCCGTCCTCCTCCAGACGGCGCTCCACTTCGCCACGGCAGGTGCGGGCACGGCCTTCGAGGGCTGGCCGGGGGAGTCCGCGGCCCGGCCGGCCCCGTCCGTCCCGCCGGCCCCGCCGAAGTCGCCGTCGGAGGCGGCGGAGCAAGCGGAGGAGGCAGAGCGGGCCGGTCTCCTCCCGCGGGCCTAGCAAGCCGGGCGCCTAGCGCGGGAAGAAGCGCGGCAGGTAGGGCCGGTGCGCCTCCAGCAGCTCCTCCAGGAGCTCCCGCGCCACCGCCACCCCGGGTACCAGCGGATGGGCGACCAGCGCGGCCAGCGCCGTCTCCCGGTCGCCGGTCAGCGCCGCCTCGACGGTCAGCTCCTCGTACGCCTTCACCTGCTGCATCAGGCCGCGCAGCTCGGGCCGCAGCCGGCCGTGCGCCACCGGGCGGACGCCCCAGGGGCCGACGCTGGCGTCCACCTCCAGCACCGCCTCCGGCGGCATGTCGGGCGTGGCGCCCTGGTTGGGCACGTCGAGCACGTGGAGCGCGGGCCGGCCGGTCCAGAGCGACTCCATGGCGCCCAGCGCCGCCTCCGAGTACCAGGCGCCACCCCTCTGGCCGAGCTCCGCGGGCGGCTCGCTCCGTTCGTGCTGGCGGTAGAGGTCGAGGAGCTGCCGGTCGACCGCCTCCACGCGGTCGGCGCGCGTCCCCTCGCCCGCCTCCAGCGCCCTCCTCGCCTCGGCCAGCGTCGCCTGCGGCAGGAAGTAGTAGCGCAGGTAGGGGTTGGGGATCAGCCCGAGCCGCCGCGCGTACCCGAGGAAGGCCTCCACCTCGGGCGAGGCGGCGTCGAGGCCGGGCAGGTTGGCCACCAGCTCGCGCAAGGCCAGGTCCGAGGCCAGGATCTCGCCCGTGATCTCCCTCCCGTCCAGGAAGAGCCGGCTCCAGGAGAGGTGGTTGAGGCCGATCGTGCGGAGGCTGACGCGC